>CAYUAV010000520.1:0-3410 GCA_964442665.1 uncultured Bacteroidales bacterium | reverse complement strand
TCCGATCGACTGAATTTAATACAATATGGATCAGATTCTTTATATCAGGATACATGACATCTGCAGGTGCAGAATTTGAAATTTTATGAATTACCTTCTCCATAAACCTGTAATTTGCAGGTCGGTCTTCGGCAAAGTCATGTGCATGATTAATGACCCGATAACCTTTATTTAAAAGTTGAGAGATCACAAAAGTCAACACCGGATTTTTTCCCAGATTAAGATTATGAACATGCAGGATATCATCAGGATGCAACATTCCTGAAAAAAAGTTTTGTAACGCCTTATATGCTGCAACAAAATTGCCATCAACCGGTAAATAATTCAGTTTGGGTTCGATAATGATTTTGGCCCCTGTATGTTCAAAAAATTCCGGGTTTTCGCAATTCCCTGAAAGTACCAGAATTTCTAATTCAGGTCTGTATTCCCTGAGAGCCTTTACCTGCCACTCAATAACACGTGTCACCCCTCCGGGATTCAAATGATAATGTATGATTATTATCCTTTTCATTAACCGTGTCCTGCAATTATTTCAGTATTTTATATTGAAGATCGGATCCTGAAAAATAAAGGTTTTTAAAGTTACGAACTTAAACCATCCAGACAAGTTGCATTAAGGTTTTTCAGTTAATCAAATATAATAAGGGTATCAATGAATCCCTATTGAGATATGCATTTCAAATGTCCAAACATAGAGAACATTATACTATCTTTGGATAGGTAAAATGAACATAAAATGACTGATAACGAAAAAGTATTAGACACCCTGAAGAGACATAAACAACCCTTAAGTGCCGGTCAAATTGCTGAAATCTCTGGAATTGACCGGAAGGAGGTTGATAAGGCAATGAAATTACTCAAAGACAGCGGCAAAATTGTATCTCCTCGCAGATGCTATTGGACACTCAAGTGAGTAAGAGACTATTATTCTACATAATAGCTATATATTTTCGTTCTTGCACTGACAGTCATCTTAAGTAATAATCGAATCGTCATAACTGAATCTCTTGATTATTTCCTCGAAGTAGTGATGTGTTATCCGAAATTGGAGAATACATCGGTACAGGCTTCTCGCCTTAGTATAAATAAAAAGACACCGATTTCAGGTGTCTCTATTCTCATCTCTCAATCTCACTCTGCTTATGCTGCCTCGCCAGGGCTCGAACCTGGACTTTTCTGATCCAGAGTCAGACGTGTTGCCAATTACACCACGAGGCAGTTTAAGGAGCACAAAAATATAAAATTATGTTATATTGAAAAACCAAAATACCGCTTACTTACCTGCAATCTTTGCCCAGGTATCCTTAAGAGTTACCGTTCGATTGAATATCAGTTTTTCCTTACTGCTTAACCGGTCGACACAAAAATATCCAATCCGTTCAAACTGATAACTATCCAGAGGTTTTGCCTGTAAAACAGATGGTTCAATATAACCTGTTACTGTTACCAACGAATCAGGATTCAGGTTAGAAAGGAATGTCTCACCTTCGTCACACTCACAAGGATTCTCGGTTTTAAATAACCGGTCATAAAGTCTGACTTCAGCTTTAACGGCATGTTGAGCTGAGACCCAATGTAATGTAGCTTTAACCTTTCTTCCGTCGGGTGAGTTACCACCCCTACTAGCCGGATCGTAAGTACAGATCAGCTCAGAAACTTTACCCTCGCTATCCTTTTTCACTTCTTTACAGGTTATAAAATATGCGTACCTAAGCCTTACCTCCCTTTCGGGAGCAAGACGGAAAAATTTCTTCGGTGGATCTTCCATGAAATCTTCCTGCTCAATGTAAAGTGTACGTGAAAAAGGTACCTTCCTGTGACCTGCTTTTTCATCTTCAGGATTATTAACGGCATCAAGCTCTTCAACCTTGTTTTCAGAATAATTTTCAATTGTTACCTTTAACGGATTTAATACCCCCATTACTCTAAGTGATCTTTGATTAAGATCGTCACGAACACAATGCTCGAGGAGCCCAACATCAATTATGTTTTCGCGTTTTGCTACACCCACCCTTTCTGCAAAATCACGGATCGATTCAGGTGTATAACCTCTTCTCCGAAGTCCAGAAATAGTTGGCATCCTGGGATCATCCCAACTTTCTACATGTTTTTCCTGTACAAGCTGAAGGAGCATTCGTTTGCTCATTACCGTATAATTCAGGTTAAGACGGGCAAACTCAGTTTGATGTGTCCGTTTGCGGTTTATTTCAGGATTATCAATAATATTATCAAGAAACCAGTCGTATAAAGGACGATGAACCTCAAATTCGAGTGTACAGAGCGAATGTGTTATATTTTCAATAAAATCGCATTGTCCGTGGGCAAAGTCATACATAGGGTAAATGCACCAGTTATTCCCGGTACGATGATGATGTGCATGCTTAATTCGGTACATCACCGGGTCGCGTATATGCATATTTGGTGAGGCCATATCGATCTTCGCCCGTAAAACTTTTGAACCATCGGGAAATTCTCCGTTTTTCATCCGTCCAAACAAATCAAGATTTACCTCAACCGACCGGTTCCGGTAGGGACTTAATTTCCCCGGCTGAGTTGGTGTTCCCCGGTTCGCGGCTACTTCGTCCGCACTGCCCTCTTCAATATAGGCAAGACCCTTTTTTATAAGAAGAACAGCCCAATCATATAACTGCTGAAAATAATCTGACGCATAAAATTCTCTGTCTTCCCAATTAAAACCCAGCCACCGTATATCTTCTTTTATCGATTCGACATATTCGATATCTTCTTTTACCGGATTTGTATCATCAAAGCGCAAATTACATTTTCCATGATATTTTTCAGCCAATCCGAAATTAAGACATATCGATTTGGCATGCCCGATATGCAGGTATCCATTGGGTTCAGGAGGAAATCGCAAATGTACACGCCCGTCATGTTTACCGGTGCGAAGATCTTCCTCTATCATAGCTTCAATAAAATTCAGCGACCTGGATGTATCCTCATTACTCATTGAAACGAAGTTTAATGTATTTATTGGTTAAAAAATCATGTAAAAGTAAATAATTTATATTCTTGGCAATTCAATATTGTACCGGATTCAATGCCGTGCGTAAAATCTAAAATTCATTCCATTAATTCTTATCTTCGTATGAAGTACTAATCAATGGGGAAAATTATTCTTGACGATATTGAATTCTATGCCTATCATGGCCATATGGCAGAGGAACGAAAGATTGGAGGAAGATATGTTACCTCTGTCGAACTGGATACAGCTTTTGAGGATGCATTTATCTCTGATAAACTAAAAGATACGTTTAATTATCAGCAAGCTTATGAAATTGTCAAACGTGAAATGGAAATCCCTTCATCATTGCTTGAGCATCTGGCAAACCGTATTGCTGAAAGTCTCCTTAACGCTTCGCATTTAATATGGTCGGTAAAAGTCAAGG
>CAYUAV010000519.1:0-3417 GCA_964442665.1 uncultured Bacteroidales bacterium | reverse complement strand
AAACCTGCCATCGTCATATCCGCCTCCGATTGTATTTACTTTATCGTCAAAAACATAATCGATGATTCTGTCATATAGATTATTATACCACGAACGGGCAATTATTCCGTGCTGCGAAGGATTGGTTCCTGTAGCAATTGTGGCACATCCAATTCCAACATCGGAAAAAAGGTAATTGTAAGAGGTATTTTCGCAATAGCTTCCACGGTTGATAAGTTTTTTAAAACCGTTTTCCGAGAATTGATCCCAATATCTGGGGATATAATCATACCGAAACTGGCTGATTTGCAATACCAGGATCAATCTGGGTTTTTCAGAAGGGATGCGGGCTGTTTCCTGTGCAGGTATGTTGTGGGTGATGGCGGATAGGATTGCGAAGAAAAAAATTATTTTTTGTTTCATATGATGTGGAAAATTCTGAATGGTTTTAATTCAACAAAACTGTGTTTTTAAATAAATTAAATCAGCTGAGATAAAAAAGTTTTAAACATTAAACCGAATATGCAATATATCTCCGTCGTCAACTACATAATTCTTACCTTCTATATATAATTTCCCTTTCAGTTTACATTCATGTTCGGATCCCAACTCAATGAAATCGCTATATTTCATGACTTCTGCCCTTATAAAGCCTCGTTCCAGATCGCTGTGAATTACGCCGGCAGCCTGGGGAGCAGTCATTCCTTTCTTAATGGTCCATGCCCTTATTTCTTTAGGACCTACGGTAAAAAACGATTGAAGATTGAGCAAATTGTATGCAGAACGAACAAGTTTATTAACACCAGGTTCAGCAAGGCCTGAAGCCTCGAGGAAAGCATTCCTGTCTGCCGGATCCTCAAACCCAGCAATTTCTGCTTCAAGCTTCCCGGCTATTACAAGTATTTCGGCATTTTTACCAGTCAGGGATTCTTTAACCCGGTCCACGTAAGTATTACCTTTTATAGCAGATGCTTCATCAACATTACAAACGTAAAGTACCGGTTTCATAGTCAGCAGGAAAAGATCCGATATATACCTTTCCTCATTCTCGGTCAGCTCCATATCACGAATATTGCTAATGCTTTCGATGTGACTTTTCACCCGCTGTAATACTTCAAGACTGATTTTCGCATCTTTATCGCCAACTTTTACCAGCTTATCGATACGCTGCAATTTTTTATCGATGGATTCCAGGTCTTTCACCTGGAGCTCAAAATCAATGGTTTCGATATCCCGAACAGGATCAACCGAGCCATCGACATGTGGCAATGAAGAATCGTCGAAACAGCGTAAGACATGGATCAGTGCATCGGTATTTCGGATATCGCCCAGAAATTTATTACCAACTCCTTCGCCCTGGTTTGCTCCCTTTGTGAGTCCCGGAATGTCTACAATATCAACTGTGGCAGGAATAATTTTATCGGTGGTCTGCAATTTTTCCAACTGGTACAAGCGTGGATCGGGGACAGTAACAACTCCAATATTCGACTTATTTGTGCTGAATGCGTAACTGGTCGTTTCGCCTTTAGTGTTGGAAATGCAATTAAAAAGGGTTGTTTTACCTACGTTTGTTATGCCAATAATTCCGCACTGTAAAGCCATTCCTAAAGAATTCTGCTGAGTTTGCCGTAAAAATACATTTAATCTGGCGTTATTGCTAAAAGAAATAAAATACTTTTCTACATAGTGGGCATCGAAATCCAGGTGAATTTATGTCAACCGGGGAAGGATACATGTTCATAAATGTCATAGCAGATGCAAGTTTATAAAGGTTTATTATAATTATCTTTCTTCAGCATAATGTATAGCTTCATTATACGTTATGTTTCTAAACGATCATGAAAAATGAAAACTTTCAGGAGAGTGATTTTCACTACTATATTTATTTTCTTATTCCCGCTGCTGCATGCTCAATATACAACACCTCCCAAATATATACCTCCGGATACGAGGATCTTATTCATTTTTGATGCTTCACAAAGTATGATGGCTTACTGGGAAAGCGACCGGAAAATTCAGATTGCCCGGAGAACTCTTATCAATATTATTGACAGCCTGGAGGGATTGGATAATGTGGAAATGGCTTTAAGGGTATATGGTCATCAGAAACCTGTACCTCCGCAGGATTGTAATGATACCCGCCTGGAAGTACCATTTGGAAAGGGCAATGCTTCGCGTATACGGCAGGAGTTGAGATTCCTCACGCCCATGGGCACAACACCGATAGCGCATTCCCTCGAACTTGGAGCAAGGGATTTCCCAACGGATTGTGATAACTGCAGAAATATCATTATACTGATAACTGACGGCATTGAAGCCTGCGATGGCGATCCCTGTGCAGTTTCACTTGAATTGCAAAGACAGGGGATTGTGTTAAAACCATTTGTTATTGGTATAGGTATCGATGAGGGATTTCGTAAAACTTTCGAGTGTATCGGGCATTACTATAATGCTGTTGACGAAGAAAGATTTCATGAAGTGATGGAAGTGGTAATCTCTCAGGCGTTGAATTCAACCACAGCCCAGGTAAATTTGCTCGATATAAAAGGAAATCCCACTGAAACCAATGTAAACATGACCTTCTACGATTATTATTCCGGGAAGATATTGCACAATTATATACATACCATGACCAACAGGGGTGTGCCCGACACTCTGGTACTGGATCATCTGGTTACTTACAAACTACGCGTTCATACTATTCCTCCGGTCGATGTGGACAGTTTTAGTGTACATGTAGGGAAACATACCATTATTGCAGCCGATTGCCCCCAGGGGACTCTTGAAGTCAGGGTTGATGGCAGCAACCAGTATCGCGGCATGCAATATATTGTGCGAAAATCCGGTGATATGCAAACCCTGAATGTTCAGGAAATCAACAAACAGGAAAAATATCTGGTGGGAAAATACGACCTGGAGATTCCGGTTTTACCCCGCATATATGTTAAAGGAGTTAAGATTAATCAAAGTACGGTTACAACAGTCGATGTTCCCAGGCCTGGAATTCTAAATCTAATTAAATCAGGTCCCGGATATGGCTCCATATATGTTCGTAAAAGCAGTAAAGACGAAGAATGGGTTTGCAACCTCGATACTGCTATTAAAAACGAATCCCTGGTGCTTCAGCCGGGGGATTATCGTGTTGTATTCCGGGCACAAAATGCCCGACAGATACTTTCAACCGTTAACAAAACATTCGAGATTAAACCTGGAGGCAGTACATCGGTAAATTTATATTAAAGAAAATCCGGAGGCATAGTTAATTGCTAAATAAAAATATATTGCTTAAGGAGTTTTAATTATAATCATTCTTCCAGGTTTGGATTTAAAAATTGGTCTTCTTCCGGTTTTGTGCAATGCATAACCAGAATACTGATATCATTTTGGCTGAAAGCCTTGTTTATTTCAACCCAACGGCTACGCCTTGGGTAATTAAAG
>CAYUAV010000518.1:0-3419 GCA_964442665.1 uncultured Bacteroidales bacterium | reverse complement strand
CGGATGACTATGCTGGGATCTGTGAAAGAACATACGGGCGTCGATATTTCGGGAATGGATGAAAGCCAGCTGAGAAAAGTGTGTAAGGATTTAGTCATCGAAGTTGACGAATCCATGGGGAAGGGGAAAATCATCGATACACTATTCGGCGAAAAAGTTGAAAACCATCTTATTCAGCCGACCTTTATCATTGATTATCCGGTGGAGATGTCGCCCCTCTGTAAAAAACACCGAAGCAATCCGGAATTGACCGAACGTTTTGAATTAATTGTAAACGGTAGGGAAATATGCAATGCGTATTCCGAGTTAAACGATCCGATCGATCAGCGCGAGCGTTTCCAGGAACAGTTAAGGCTTTCGGAAAAAGGAGATGATGAAGCTATGTTTATCGACAACGATTTTATACGTGCCCTGGAATACGGAATGCCTCCCACAGCAGGATTGGGAATGGGAATCGACCGGCTTGCCATGATCATGACCAATCAGCCCAGTATTCAGGATGTATTGTTTTTTCCTCAAATGCGCCCGGAGAAAAAAGAGCAGGTCGATCCGCCTGAGAAATACCTTGAAAAGGGAATTCCCCGGGAATGGGTCGCTCCGTTACAAAACGTAGGATATAAGACCATAGCATCTCTTCAAAAAGTAGAAAAACACACAAAATTGCACCAGGACCTGTGCGGATATAACAAGAAGAATAAGCTAGGATTAAAAAATCCCACACAAGATGAAGTGGAACAGTGGATCAGATAATACTATTGAACTTATTTGAAAAATCCATTAATTGTAAAGTCTGAATTATTGATCTATATTTGGGTTATAACCAATACCTAATCTGCTATGAAGACTTTATCATCACTTGGTCGGTTTATTTATGCTGTTCCCTTAATTATTTTTGGGGTATTCCATTTCTTATATGCCTCACAAATGACAGAAATTTTACCATCGTTCTGGCCTGTCCCCGAAGGGCTTGTCTATATTTCGGGTCTTGCACTAATTCTGGCTGGGGTAAGCATTATCCTTAATATTAAAGCACGCCTGGCTGCACTTCTGTTAGCATTATTCTTACTTATTATTATTGTGGGCGTTCATGTACCTGTTCTCATTAGTGGGAATAAGGAAGTTATGTCTTCACTCCTAAAAGATATAGCCCTATTAGGAGCTGCACTTACCTATTCCGGTATTTTGAAGAAATGACCAGACAATCAGGTCTTTACTAGTTAGCTTATTTATTATACCTGGCCTAAAATTATAGGTATTTTAAAATATTTTGAATTATTCCGTTGTACTGAAAAACTATTTCAGAAAATTGGTTCATGAGTGATTCACGCTGAAACTATTGGAACTATCAGTCAGTTTTATTATATTTGATGAGCTTAAAAAGTTATTGATTGATTGACACCCGGAGGCAAAATCATCATGGTTTTGCCTCTTCTTTTTTAACAGCCTAACTCTCTTACTAACATATCAACAGCTATTTCTGTTGATTTAAGGTTAATAAACATTTTGCGCTCTCAGTTGCTTATTCTATATATTTGTCGCAAAGGGTTTGATTATGTCGGTAGCAAATTATTCGGAAGATACGATTCGCACGCTGGACTGGAGGGAACATATCCGGCGGCGTCCCGGTATGTACATTGGTAAGTTGGGTGACGGATCTTCAAAAGATGACGGGATCTATATTTTGCTGAAGGAAGTGCTGGATAATTCGGTAGATGAATTTATGATGGGTTTCGGAAAGGAGATCGATATTACCATCAATGAGAATGTGATTACGGTACGTGATTATGGCAGAGGTATTCCGTTAGGTAAATTGAAGGACGTAGCCTCAAAAATGAATACCGGTGCCAAATACGATTCCAAAGTTTTTAAAAAGTCCGTGGGACTCAACGGAGTTGGTATTAAAGCCGTGAATGCCTTATCGGACAGATTTGATATAAAAGCCTTTCGTGAAGGACAGGTGAAAGCGGTTTATTTTTCCGAGGGAAATCTTGTTGAGGAAAAGGATGAAGAAAAATCATCCGAAAAGAACGGCACATGGGTACAGTTCGTTCCCGATAAAGGCCTGTTTGGCAATTACCGTTATATCGAAGATTATGTGGAAGCCCTGGTACGAAATTACACTTACCTGAATGCCGGTTTAACCATTAAGCTGAACGGACAGAAGTTCCATTCGAAAAATGGGCTGCTTGATCTGCTTGATGAGAATATGAATGAAGAAGGACTCTATCCTGTCATACATCTTAAAGAAGATGACATGGAAGTTGCTCTCACGCACGGAAATCACTATGGCGAAACATATTTTGCTTTTGTGAACGGTCAGCACACCACACAGGGAGGTACGCACCTGCAGGCATTTCGCGAGGCTTATGTGAAAACCATTCGTGAATTCTATAATAAGAATTACGATCCGTCTGATATCAGGGCATCTGTTATAGCAGCAGTGAGCATTAAGATTGAAGACCCGGTATTCGAATCGCAGACAAAAACCAAGCTTGGCTCGAAGGATATGGGTCCGCATGGGCCATCGGTATCAAAATATATAAACGATTTTCTGAAGAAACACCTGGATAACTATCTGCATAAAAATTCCGAAACGGCTGAAATACTGAACCATAAAATCCTGGAGTCGGAAAAGGAGCGCAAAGCTATTTCGGGAATCCAGAAACTTGCGCGTGAAAGAGCTAAAAAAGTGAGCCTTCATAATAAAAAACTCCGCGACTGTAAAATACATCTTACTTCAAACGATGAGCGAAAACTGGAATCGACGATCTTTATCACCGAGGGAGATTCGGCCAGCGGATCCATTACCAAATCGCGCGATGTAAATACACAGGCAGTTTTCAGTCTGAAAGGAAAGCCGCTGAATTGTTTTGGGCTCACAAAAAAGATTGTATACGAAAACGAGGAATTTAACCTTTTGCAGGCAGCCCTGAATATCGAAGAGGATATCGATAACCTGCGGTATCATAATGTTGTAGTTGCCACTGATGCAGACGTTGACGGTATGCATATCCGGTTGCTTTTACTTACTTTTTTTCTGCAGTTTTTTCCAGAACTGGTCAGACGGGGGCATGTATATATACTGCAAACGCCGTTATTCAGGGTAAGGAATAAAAAGAATACGATATATTGTTACAGCGAAGAAGAAAAACAGGATGCTATTGAAAGGCTGGGAGTTAATCCAGAAATAACCCGTTTTAAGGGACTTGGCGAAATATCACCCGATGAGTTCAAACATTTCATAGGAAAAGATATGCGTATCGAGCCTGTAACCTTAAAAAAAGAAGATACTGTAAACCAGCTGCTGCCGTTCTATATGGGCAAGAATACACCGGAACGCCAGGAGTTTATTATTGATAACCTGCGTGTGGAAGAAGATTTAGTGGAAGCCTAACGTAAAGGAGATAGAATTACATGAA
>CAYUAV010000517.1:0-3438 GCA_964442665.1 uncultured Bacteroidales bacterium | reverse complement strand
TAGAAACCTTAATTTACTAATTACCTGGGACCTGTGCTTTTACATATATACTATAGGTGAGATTGGGGATAGTGGTTGCATTCGGCATCTAGTCCCCGTTTCAGCATTTTTTTCGGCGGATAGTAATGCGCTCCGTAAACCACGCAAACCCATATTGGCAAAACGTCAGACTGTTTAATATCTTAAATCGATGAGCCTAAAATTCAAACCCCAGTCTGTAACTATACAGCAATATGAAAAAATCAGAGCATTTAAAAAAGTTTTTAGACAAACTGACGTTAGCGCTAATTTACACTTCGACCTATCCAGTTAAAAAATACAATATGAAGACAAAGATTTACTTTCTTATGAATGGAACATTTCTTTTTCTATTCCTTGAATTATCCTTAAATGCACAAAGCTTCAAATATGGAGTGCTTGGAGGATTTGATATAGTCAAAGCCCATATGACAAATATGCCGGATAAAGAATATACATCGAAATTTTATGATCCAATGATCTCTTATAATGTTAATGGGTATTTTGGTTACAAGAGTGAAGGATTCTGGGGAATATCTATAGAACCGGGCTTTATACAAAAAGGTGGAGCTCAAAAATTTGATAAAGAAACGAAAGAAGATGATGTCAGAGTTGAGCTAAACTATATACAGATTCCTGTACTCTTTGATGTTTACTTAAATTCCAGGTTCTTTTTTTCAATAGGACCTGAACTTGCATACATGGTGAATGCTAGGGCGAAATCTATTGACTTCAACAATGACATAAGAACCTCCTATACCAGAGAATTTGAGATTTCAAGTCTTTTTGGTATAAATCTCAACGTGATAAAAAATATTGATATTGGATTAAGATATAATCATGGGATAACAAATCTTTCAGAGATAATATGGCTTGACGATACAGGAAGAGAAAAAGGCATTCACTCAAGAGAATTTAATCAATACCTACAATTATTTATAAGACTTAAAATATAAACTAGCGCTAACACTCGGAGCTATTGAAGCCTGAGCTTCTTCTTTAGATTTACATTGGCTGAGGAGATTGCAAGTTCAACCCCTGAATTAAAAGGGGATATAAAGATATATAGCCTTTAATACCGCAATTCATCCGGGATTACCACTTATCACGAAAAGATACCTTTTATCACATTCTTGTTTTCCGCAAGAACACAAATTTATTATTTTGAAGGACAATATTAGGTATATAACCTTCTATTAAACCATGAAAATTTATCAACCATGAGAACATTCACATCTTCTACTGCATTACCCGGAGTCACAAAACATTTTTTTACCCATAGGATCATGTTCTGTGTTGGGGTATTATGTTTTGTCAGATTTGTAACAGCCCAATCCGGCGATTTCGATTATTTTGGTATGGCTCCCCCGGGTAAAATACCCGAAGTATTTGCTCCCGAAATTATTTCACTGGATAATCGGAATGAAAGCATGATAACATTTTCTCCCGATGGTAAGAAATGTTACTTCACTGTACATAGTACCGAGTGGAATCCGTATTGTAAAATCTTTGAGACCGTTTTTCAGAATAGCGTATGGAGCGATCCTGAAATTGCTCCGTTTACTTACGAGTATTCAATGTGCCCGAGCATTTCGTACGATGGGACAAAATTCTTTTTCGCAGCAGGCTATGACGGTGGGATGAACATTTTTCAGTGTTCGTTTAAAGAAAGTAGTGATTGGTCCGATCCGATAAAAATGAACAGCGAGATCAGTTCTACATCCTATGAATACAGTTGTCATCCTTCTAATCTGGGAACTATGTTCGTTTGTTCCTGGCGTCCCGGAGGTGCAGGTGGTTGTGATGGTTGGAAAATACCTTTTATCAATGGTCAATATCAGAAGGCTGAAAACCTTGGTGCCCTAAATTCCATTGTAGGGGACTGCGTATGAGCGCCTGGACCAAATGAAGAATACCTCATCTTTCAGTCACGTCGTCCGCCTGTAGGAAATGCCGGCGGATTCTTTGACACTGATCTGTTCATTACGTTTGCTATGCCCGAAGGAGGATGGTCTGTTCCCCAAAATCTCGGACCTGAAATTAATAGTGATTCAACAGACGGTTTTGCATGGGTATCACATGATGGTAAATATTTGTTTTTCTCCAGCAATCCATGCTCTCGTCACCTGCTATAATAGTTAATGAATTATCTGATTATATATACACGTGATATCCAGTAATAATTCTTTTTGTCTTGTACCAATAAGCTTAAAAAATAAAGAAAATTAAGAGTTGAGAAAAATGAAAATACTTCCATTAATTACTGTAATTGTACTTTTTATACAGTTTTGTAGTTCTCAAACCAGTACTTTCGACTATTTTGGCATGATCCCGCCCGGCAATACACCTGAGGTTTTTGCTCCGGGCATACTGTCCCTCGAAGGGCGCAGGGAAAAAGACCTGGCTATTTCACCTGATGGTATCGAAGTATTCTTTATGTCGGGCGACCATTTCCCCGGTAATATCATAATGCATATGGAAAAATCGGGCAATACATGGTCCGAAGCTGACACGGCCTTTTTCTCAAAAGACTGTAATGCCACGCGTCCTTGTTTCTCCCCCGACGGTCAGTACCTCTACTTTTCATCAAACCGAGAAAAAACCAGCATTTACGACTTCAGCATATGGAGAATAAAAAAGGAATGCGATAGCTGGTCTGAACCGGAAAGCGTTATTGATATGGGAGGGGGGTCAATGATAGAACTCGATCCGAGGATTACCTCCCATGCGGTATATTTTATATTGGAGGGCAATCCAAACACTTTTATCGATATCTATAAATCTGAAATTACGGACGATGAGTTTTCAGATCCGGTTAAAGTGAATGCCCCGATCAGCAGTGAATACGAAGAGGGTGGCTTATTTGTGGATGGAGATGAAACCTATATGATCCTTCTGACTAATCGTTACGGAGAATGCGATTCATACATATCCTATAAAAAACCCGACGGAACCTGGATCAATCCGAAAGACCTTGGACCGGCGACAGGATGTTACACAATAATGGTTTCGCCCGATGGAAAGTATTTTTTTCTATACGATATCGATTATGATATCTACTGGATGAGTGCAGGCAACCTGATCGATAGCCTGCGATATACTAACTTCGCGCCTTATGTTAAAACGCCGGTTGAAGATCAGCATGTAACTACAGGAGTCCCCTTAAGTATTCATATCGCTGACAGTGTTTTTTATGATGACGACGGGAACAACACCCTGGCCGTATCGGCAACACTGAATAACGGCGATCCACTTCCCGGATGGCTGGATTTCGATCCGGTTTCTTTGCTGTTTTCAGGGACAACCTCTTCTTCAAGGATTCTGCATATAAAACTGACAGCTACAGATACTGCCGGTGTGGCAATTTCTGAAAACTTCAGGATCATAGAGGTACTTGCAGACCTGCTTGGAGGAGCTGTG
>CAYUAV010000516.1:0-3453 GCA_964442665.1 uncultured Bacteroidales bacterium | reverse complement strand
GAGACATAATCGAATTTCCGGAAGTGCTCAATAATGACTTTCCCCGTGTTCTCTTCGTAAGCCGTATCAATCTCAGATTGATTTAATTTTCTTGTACAGGGAATCTCACCGTCAAAATAATCGGCATGAGTTGTACCGTATGGTGGTATTGCCCTTCCTGCCTGGGCCCAGCTAGTAGCCCATTCGCTGTGCGTATGCACAATACCTCCTGTTTTTGGGAAATTCTGATAGAGTATAAGATGTGTGAGCGTGTCGGATGATGGATTTAAATTACCTTCCACACGATTTCCCATGAAATCGATGACCACCATATCAGAAGCTTTCATCTTCCCGTATGAAACTCCGCTGGGTTTGATCACTATGAGTTCTTTTTCCCTGTCGATACCACTTACATTTCCCCATGTAAATAATACTAACCCGTGAGATACAAGATCAAGATTAGCTTCGAGTACTTTTTCTTTTAATTCCTTTAGCACCTTTCAAATTTTACCTGATACCTTTAGCGATGTGATAATATACCTCATTCCACCGGATCTCTTTTTTAAAATCGCTGATCTGAGTATTTTCATCTATTACCAGGCATTCAATACCCGACATTTCCGCCAGGTCGGTGATATGTTGCAAGGTAAGTGCCTGCGTAAATGCTGTATGATGAGCTCCTCCTGCCAGAATCCATGCAGTTGCTGCAATCTTTAAATTTGGTTTGGGATCCCACAGTACCCGAGCAACCGGAAGTTTTGGAAGATCGGGTGTATCAACAACTTCGACCTGGTTAACCAGGAGGCGGAAACGATTTCCCATATCCATCAGGGAAACATTGAGAGCATTACCTTTTGGCGCTTTAAAAACAAGTCTTGCCGGGTCGGCTTTTCCTCCTATCGACAGCGGATGTACTTCCAGTGATGGTTTATTGGCAGCAATGGAAGAACAAACCTCGAGCATGTGAGCCCCAAGCACTCTCATGCCACGTGGGTCGAGATGATAGGTGTAATCTTCCATAAATGAAGTTCCTCCATTCAATCCTTCCGACATCGTTTTAAGGACACGTACAAGAGCAGCTGTTTTCCAATCGCCTTCGGCACCAAACCCGTATCCCTGATGCATAAGACGTTGAACAGCCAATCCCGGTAATTGCACCAAACCGTGCAGATCTTCGAAATTTGTAGTAAATGCACCAAAACCACCTTCTTTCAGGAAACTTATCAGGCCTGATTCAATACGGGCCTGGTATTCAATGGCTTTCATTGAATCCGCATCTTTCAGAATTGAATCAGCTATACTATAATCCGACCTGTATTTCTGTGTCAATTCTTTTATTCGTTGTTCAGGAACCTCTTCAATGCACTTTACGAGGTCCCCGACTCCATATCCATACACTGAGAACCCGAACTGGATTTCTGCTGATACTTTATTACCCTCGGTTACGGCAACATTACGCATATTATCTCCAAACCGGGCAACCTTAAGTGTTCGGAGCTCCTGCCTTCCGATGACTGCACGTATCCAGATATCCAGTTCTTTAATAACATCGGTATCCTTCCAATGTCCAACAATAATTTTCCTTTCAATACCCATCCGTGCATTTATAAATCCGAATTCCCTTCCGCCATGTGCCGACTGATTCAGATTCATAAAATCCATATCAATTTCGTTCCATGGAATATTGCGGTTAAATTGGGTATGCAGATGGACGAAAGGTTTATTTAAAATATTTAAGCCTGTAATCCACATTTTGGCAGGGGAAAAAGTGTGCATCCATGCAATCAGTCCGATACATTTTTCAGAAACATTTGCTTCGAGACAGGCGTTACGGATAGCATCGGGAGTAGTTAACACCGACCGGAAAATAATTGTGACAGGTGATTTAACAGCATCGTTTAACCCTGCTGCTATTTCTTTCGAATCAATTTCTACCTGTTTTAATGTTTCTTCACCATATAAGTGCTGACTGCCAGTTATGAACCAAACTTCGTAATATTCCATACTTAATTCTTCTACAGGGTTGGATATGATGAATATTCAGGATATCACTTCTTTTTATCCGGTAAAGTACAGATAAGCTGCAACTATCAGAATAAATACAATAGCCGATGCAATAACATCACCTTTTTTCCAGCTTTGACGACTTAACAGGCGATCCGAAGCCGAGGTTGTTCCAAATGTCAGTCCATCGATTTTTACATATGCAGGTACTTCAGTCATATAACTTACTCCTACCATTACAATGATGCAGACAATGAAGATAAACAGACTGTAGTATTGGAAGAAAATATTATTCATTATCCAAAGAAATGAGCCGCTTTCATAGGTGAAGGAATTCATGAGTTTTACGGGAGTATCAATGGCCAAACGTATCAAACCCAGTGCAAAGCCTGTAATAAGTGCTGCCAGAGCTCCTTTCCTGTTGAGGCGTTTCCAGAATACACCCAGGAAAAAGACGACAGCAATTGGTGGTGCAAGGTAAGCCTGTACACCCTGCAGGTAATCATATAGTCCTCTTCCTCCGCGTATTACAGGAATCCATAGTAGGCCAATCACAACCATAACTGATGTTGCTACTCTTCCCATCCAAACCAATTGTTGCTGGGTTGCCTGGGGTCGGATCCGAGAATAAAAATCCATCGTAAATAGAGTTGAAGACGCATTGAATACGCCTGCTAATGAACTCATAAGGGCTGCTAATAAACCTGCAACCACAATACCCCGTATTCCGATTGGTAGTATATAAGCTACCAGTAGCGGAAAAGCTTTTTGTGCATTATCTCTGATAAGTTCTCCGTTTGCAGTGAATAGTTCCTTCTGAATGGCTCCCACAGTTCCGGTTTTAGCAATAGCGAAACATATAATACCGGGTATAATAAAAATGAATACAGGTAATAATTTCAGAAAAGCAGCTGCGATAGAACCTCTTCGGGCCTGCTGCTCATTCGGAGCGCCTAAAGCACGCTGAACTATATACTGATCGGTACACCAATACCAAAGACCTATTATTGGAGCGCAGAAAAGCATTCCCAGCCATGGATAATTATCGTTGAAATACCATGCCATTTTCCCGGCTTCTTTTATCGGGGCCCAGGTCCCTTCAATTCCATTGGGAACCATCGGTTTCCATAAATTGAACATTTCTGATCCGGCTATAGCCCGTAATTCGTGGAAACCACCAATAGCTTTCAGTCCGAATATTGTGACTAAAATAGAGCCAAATATCAGGACGATAGTTTGTAATGCCTCCGTATAGGCAACAGCACGAAGTCCTCCAAGTACTGTATATATTCCGGTAAAAACAATAACAAGTACCGAACCTATCCAGAAACTATCCAGTCCCATGAAATTTAAATCGGGTAGTAAAACGCTGAAAACAATTCCTCCGGCAAAAATTCCCACGGCTATTTTTGTCATTACATAGGGTACCTGGGAAATTACGGATTGTAATGTGCGGGGGTGTGGTGTTAT
>CAYUAV010000515.1:0-3453 GCA_964442665.1 uncultured Bacteroidales bacterium | reverse complement strand
TCTTTTCATTTTGAAGAATATATCGTTGACAAAAAAGGCCGGAAAAAGACAGTTGCAAACAAAAAGAAGGCTACTAAATAATTAAGAGAGTATTATGGCAAAAGTAACTAAAAGTTCCAGGAAGAAGGTTGTAAAAGTTGATCCCGTGGGTCAGGCGCATGTTCATGCTTCCTTTAATAACATAATTATTTCACTCACAAATGCTCAGGGACAGGTTATTTCGTGGGCATCGGCAGGTAAAATGGGATTCAAAGGATCGAAAAAGAATACTCCCTACGCAGCACAAATGGCAGCCCAGGATTGTTCAAAAGTAGCATACGATGCCGGATTGCGTAAAGTAAAACTTTTTGTTAAAGGCCCTGGTGCAGGAAGAGAATCGGCAATAAGGACCATTCATACTAATGGTATTGAAATTACCGAGATTGTCGATGTTACTCCGCTTCCGCACAATGGTTGCCGTGCACCCAAACGTCGCAGAGTATAATAAAAAATAAAAGTGTAAATTAATTTAACATATATAAATGGCAAGATATATAGGACCCAAAACCAAGATAGCAAGAAAATTTGGGGATGCTATTTACGGCGCGGATAAATATTTTGAGCGGAAAAACTATCCTCCCGGATTTCACGGTGCGAATAAAAAAAGGAGAAAAACCTCGGAATACGGACTTCAGCTTAAGGAAAAGCAGAAAGCTAAATATACTTACGGAGTTCTTGAAAGGCAATTCTCTAATTTATTCGAACAGGCTTCACGCAGCAAAGGTGTTACGGGTGAAATTCTGCTTCAATTGCTCGAATCCCGTTTAGATAATGTAGTATACCGTTTGGGTATTGCCCCGACGCGTGCTGCTGCAAGGCAATTGATTACTCACAGACATATTGTAGTCAATAGCGAACTGGTTAACATTCCGTCATTTACTTTACGCCCGGGCGATATTGTGGGCGTAAGGGAAAAATCAAAATCTCTTGAAGTCATTTCTGATTCATTAACCGGACACAGAGTATCAGTTTCCTGGCTCGAATGGGATGATAGTCAGATGGCAGGTAAATTCATGAGTAAACCCGAACGGGAAGAAATTCCTGAGAATATAAAAGAACAACTTATTGTTGAACTTTACTCGAAATAGTTGAATTCATAAAATAATACATACTTTATGGCAATTTTAGCATTCCAGAAACCGGATAAAGTTATAATGCTCGAGTCAGACGATTCGTTTGGAAAATTCGAATTTCGTCCTCTTGAACCGGGATATGGTATTACGGTAGGCAACGCACTTCGGCGAATTCTTCTATCGTCGCTCGAAGGATATGCAATTACTACGATTAAAATAGAAAGTGTTGAACATGAATTTTCATCAATTACAGGTGTTCGTGAAGATGTTACGGATATCATCCTGAACCTGAAACAAATTCGCTTCAAGAAGCTTATTGATGATGTCGATCATGAGAAAATAACTATTTCTCTTACCGGGCAGGAAGTATTTGTGGCCGGGGACTTAAATAAGTATCTCAGCGGCTTTGAAGTACTTAATCCCGATCTCGAAATCTGTCATATGGAACCTTCCGTTGAATTACAGATGGAAATCAATATTTCCAAGGGCAGAGGGTATGTTCCCGCAGAAGAAAATAAACCTCTTGATGCTGAATTTGGTCTGATACCGATTGATGCGATATTTACGCCCATCCGAAATGTTAAATTTGCGGTTGAGAATTATCGTGTGGAACAAAAGACCGACTACGAGAAACTATTGCTCGAAATACAGACCGATGGTTCAATTCATCCAAAAGAAGCTTTAAAAGAGGCAGCAAAAATACTTATCTATCATTTTATGCTCTTTTCGGATGAAAAGATAACGCTCGATACGGATAAACAATCGGCTAATGAAGAATTTGATGAGGAAATCCTTCATATGCGTCAACTATTAAAAACCAAACTTATTGATCTCGATCTTTCTGTACGGGCGTTGAATTGTCTGAAAGCAGCTGAGGTTGAAACATTGGGCGATTTAGTCAAGTTCAATAAGAATGATTTATTGAAATTCAGAAATTTCGGGAAAAAGTCTCTTACAGAGCTCGATGATCTTCTTGAAGGGATGAACCTGAATTTTGGTATGGATATTTCAAAGTATAAATTAGAAAAGGATTAAACTACAATAGGGTATTTCCCCTGATAAATTGATGATTTAAAATGCGACACAGAAAGAGTTTTAACCATCTGGGCAGGAAAGTTGGTCACAGGAATTCAATGCTGGCAAACATGGCTGCATCGTTGATTTTGCACAAAAGGATTAAAACTACAACAACAAAAGCAAAAGCACTTAAGGTTTTTGTGGAACCCCTGATTACCAAATCGAAAGATGATTCCACACAATCCAGGAGAGTTGTTTTTTCATATCTGCAGGATAAGAATGCTGTCACCGAACTATTTCGTGAAGTATCGCCAAAGATAGCCGATCGTCCGGGAGGGTATACCAGAATTCTTAAAACGGGTACGCGTTTGGGCGATAATGCGGAGATGTGCATAATTGAGCTGGTCGATTATAATGAAAATCTCCTGAAGGCAAAAGAAGATACCGGAAAATCAGGTCGAAGACGAAGAAGGGGTGGAAAGAAGAAGACTGAAGAGGCAACTCCGGAAGTATCTGCAGTTGAAACTGCTCAGGAATCTGTCGAAACAGAAACATCCGTAGATGAAAAAGCTGAGACACCGGCTCAGGAAGAAACACTCGAATCGGAAGCAAAGGACAAAGTCGAGAAGAAAAAAGCCGAAACTGACGATCAACAGGTAGATGAAACAATTAAGGATAAGATTGAAAAAATTTCTGAAGAGGTAAAAGAGGAAGAGGAAGTTACTGATTCAGAATCAGAAAATTCTGATGTTGGCGAAAAAACTTCGGAAACAGAGCAGGATGATGTTAACAATGAAGCAAAAGATGAAACGAAGAAGACAGATGACTCAGAAGAAAAGAAAGAAGAATAATTTTGTATAAGGATACAACATAGAATTGAAGGGATATAACTTATCAGGTATAATCCCTTTTTTTATGCTTATTAACTAGAAAATTTAATATAATGGGACAAATTGCTAATGTTCATGCGCGTGAAATCCTTGATTCACGTGGAAATCCGACCATTGAAGTTGATGTTACACTTACCAGTGGATTTGTTGGCCGTGCAGCAGTGCCTTCAGGTGCTTCAACAGGCGAAAATGAAGCGCTCGAACTCCGCGACGGTGATAAAAATCGCTATCAGGGCAAGGGTGTTCTGAAAGCTGTTGATAATGTGAATAATATCATTGCCAAGGAACTTATTGGCATGAGTGCTCTTGACCAGGTAGCGATCGATCAGAAAATGATTGATATAGATGGCACCAAAACCAAGAGTAAACTTGGAGCCAATGCAATTCTTGGAGTTTCACTGGCTGTGGCAAAGGCCGCTGCCGAATATCATGGA
>CAYUAV010000514.1:0-3456 GCA_964442665.1 uncultured Bacteroidales bacterium | reverse complement strand
CAAGACACCTGCATCCCGGACTTGCCGGGGAAGGAGATAGTCTTTGGCAAAAGGTCCAAGGTAAAGTGAATGCTCTGCCATGGAACGGAGGCATCAGCCGGAACCAGCAGGTATGGATGCGATCAAAACTTCAGGAGGCTCTCGATGCAGAACAGAATGTGATACTTTTCTGTCATTTTCCGGTATACCCCGATTCCATGGAGCTTAGATTATGGAATGACAGTATAATTGTTGATCTTCTGGAAGAATATCCGAATGTTGTCGCCTATATAAACGGACATGAACACAAAGGTAACTATGGATATAAAAATGGCATCCATTACTATACTCAAAAAGCTTTGGTCAATTTTCCCGATAAAAATTCTTTTTCAATCCTGGAAATATACTCACACAACATCAGGATAAAGGGTTTTGGCAATGTGGCTGATACGGTTTTCTCCTACACGGACATTAAAAAAAAACCGCTGATTTTTAACCTTTCCGATTCCATTATTCATTATTCCGATCATACAAACAGTTACATCGGAACTTTTATTCCCGATACTTCCTCGGAATACACTCAACTTATGTATTCGCTTGATACTTCAGTATATGACAACAAGTATTTTACCATAAATAATGATTCGCTGTTGCTGAATACCGAATCGGATATTTCGTTGATTGCTGATATACAGGTAGAAGTGACTGCAACCGGCTGCGATATGGATACGACAAGTAAAATATTCCGGCTGGCCTTCGATACTGCTTCAGCTTACTTTAACTTTGTATTAACTGATACGCTGGTAGCAATATCAGATGCGTATATTATTTTATGCGATTCTTTTATAACTGATTATTCCAGGTTGGGACTTAACTACACAATGCTAACTTCCGATTCTTCAGTTATTACGGCATCAGTAACTGATTCGGCATTTTTACTTATTCCAAAAAAAGTGGGAATTTCCGGTATCGAACTCAATGTAACAGATACCTATTTAAGTAAAGTTTACATACATCGTTTTTCTGTTGAGGTATATGACCCTGATAACCACCCGCCTTTGGCTAATGATACGGTTAATCCGGACTTCTATATATTGTTGTACGATACACTAAAAATTGACCTCAATGAAGTTTTCAACGATCCGGATGATGATGCTCTTGTGTATGATTTTATACTTATTGATACGCTTAATTTTACGTGCCATATTACAGATTCCATTCTTACGATTTATGCAGACTCGACAGGTCGGACAGTATGCGAGGTCACTGCCTTCGATAACAGGGGAGGCATCACTTCCTGTGTTCTAAATATTCTGGTAAATCGACATCCTCTTCGGGTCTCTGATTATAAGGAATATATTTTCCCGTTTAGCGAAGCACAGTGTTCTATAATTGGACTCGATACTATATATTCGGATCCTGATTTTGATACCCTTATATTTTTCCTGTCTGAATCAACCTTTCCTGCTCAACTATCTGATGAAACAGTACTGGAAATCTGTCCGGTGGATAGCGGAACCGGCATGGTATGGTTAACAATTGCCGATGATAAAAATGGCTTGTTAAATGATTCCATTGGTGTTCGATTCAATACTCCTGAGATCCCTGTCGAATCCTTAGTGCCCCTGAAAAATATCCTTATTAATGATATTTATCCGAATCCTTCAAAGGGAATTATATATATAGAATTTTCCCGGGCTTGCAATGGAAGAATGGATATAGTCATTACCGATATTTCAGGCAGAATTATTCAGGAAATGCCAATAGATATGGCACCGGACAATTCAACCATACTGAAATTTGATTTAGCTGATAATCTGCCAAATGGTGTATATTTTATCAAAATCAAATCAGGGGAAACCTTCCGCTTATTCCATAAAATAATATTGTTCCGATAGACTGATTTAGAGGATTAACAGTATATCAAAAGCATGTATAGCAGGGCATCGGGATTAGTAATAGATCTGTTATTTTAAAGTAATTGTTTGTCGTAGATCATGGTTATGTTCCGTTCGCCCCAGAACGAATTGGAATATTGGTGTATGACCAGCTCTTTTCCGTTATTTTGTAATGTCCATGTTTCGCGTGTAACCATTTTAAAAGTCCTGTCACTACGCTGAAAAGTGACCGTATAATTAATGTAGAGAGTATCTTTATTTTCTGAAAACCCGGCTGTTGCAATTCGTGGAGAATCCCAGAACTCAGATATTTTTTCCGAGCCATCGAGCATGAGGTTTTCTTCAGTAATCCGGTTATCGGTATATTCTAAAATGGTTGTTTGTTTGATATTCAATTCTTTTCCCTCCTGTCTGATCTCAAACTTATAGGGCAGGTTACTGGCTCCAAAATTATCAAGTGAACTCTTTTCTTCATTAAATACCCATACCCCTGAAAAATTCACCGGCTTACTATTAATTACTGATAATACAGGTAAACCGCATACTTTGCGATAGGGAGCGATTATCTTCTTGTAGGCCGTATCTTCCTGGCACAGGACACGGGGATCATTGACCAGAATGTCGTATTGTTTCTTTGATGTATTCCGAACCATTCCGGCCCAGGTAACATAGTAGGTCCAGTCAGGTTGTTTTGAAAGAACATCGGGCATCGGTGGATTACCTACTTCACCCAGTGCAATGGGTTTTCCGTTTGACAGTGCAAGTAAACTGTCGTAATAATCCTGGTTAAAATCACTTCCGTACACATCGAGCGACAGCATATCGAGATAATCATTACCCGGGTAGAAATAAGAAAATCTCATTTCGGGCCTGTTTGGGCGATCGACACTCCATACCCAGATCAGGTTATTTAATTTGTGGTAGTTTACCAGTCGGTCGAAAAGCTGACGGTATAGTTCTTTGGTACTATATTCTCCCTGGCGTCCACCCCACCAGAACCAGTTACCGTTCATTTCGTGATAAGGCCGCCAAAGAATCGGAACATGGGCATCCTGTAATTTCTTAAGGCAAACGGCAACGGAATCGACCTGTGCACACCAGTGTGAATATAACCTGGTGCCCGGTGTCAGAACATCTCTGAATTGCCGGTCGAGTAACTGACCCTGAACGCTGGCCAGTGAGTCGGGCGAAGCACCAGGAAGCGGTCTGAAGGTAACAGGTTCATCAGCAGTGGGAGGTACGGCATGCCAGCATATTGTGATTATGGAACCCAGTTTATGCTGTCGTATAGCTTCATCGACAATATCAGGCCGTGCCAGATACGAATCGCTGTCTCCTTCTCGGGCATGACCCCAATCGGAGCTCCATATAACCGGCGTTTTACCAATATAGGTTGCGGCGAACCGGGTATTTCTATCCCTGACATTTGGATAATTATGTTGTCCGGTGAGAGTGTAGCGTCCTGAAATAGTATATAATACTTCCAGTAAAGCACAGGCTTCGGGTGAAATATCCGGTGTTGCCGGTTTAATTTTATCAAGGCCGGGTGCCGAAATAGAGATTAATAGAAAAAATGCCG
>CAYUAV010000513.1:0-3481 GCA_964442665.1 uncultured Bacteroidales bacterium | reverse complement strand
GGGAGATTAATAACACACTTATTGATATTTTGATTAGGCGCACGAAAATAGAAATAATCGATCAGCTGCCGGGAAGAATTGACAAGAATTTTTTTGTTGAATTAACCAAAGAACAGGAAACGGATCATGACAGCTATTACGACATTGTTTCCCAGCTTGTTAATAAATGGATGCGACAGCGTATGCTTTCGGAAAGTGATAGGGAGAAATTGTTTATGGCACTCAACTGCATGAGAATGGTATGCGATTCTACCTATATACTGAATGAAAATACCAATTATGGTAATAAAATTGACGAATTAAAAGAATTGCTTTCCGAACTGCTTCAGAGTCCGGATAATAAAATAGTAATCTTCAGCCAATGGAAACGAATGTTTGAACTGGTAGTTAAAGAACTCGAAAAACTTAAAATCCCTTTTGTTTACCTGAATGGCGATATACCCTCTAAACAGAGAAAAGAGATTATCGACCTGTTTCAGGAAACCCCTGAAATTAAAATATTCTTATCGACCGATGCAGGCGGTGTAGGCGTAAATCTGCAAAGTGCAAACATATTAATTAACCTGGATATACCGTGGAATCCTGCTGTGCTGGAACAGCGCATCGGTAGAATTTATCGCCTTGGCCAGAAAAAGCACGTAAATATCTTCAACTTTATTGCCAGGAAGTCTATTGAACACCGGATACTTTATCTGCTCGATTTTAAAAAATCTGTTTTCGAGGGAGTAATTGAAGAAGAAGGCCAGGATAGTGTTATGCTCGAAAGTTTTCTGGAATCGGTTAAAGCACTTACAGAAGTGAATGTTGAAGAAAAAGTAGGTGAAAAATATGAAGCCGGTAGTATCTCACGAAACAACATTGATAACCTAGCTGACGAAAACAATAAAGCAATACTTGAAAAATACGGCGATGTAAAAGTTGAAACGGATCAGGAAGAAGCACAAACAAAGTCGGTGACTAAAAGGAAAAGCTCAGAAAAGTATGAAGGTATATTTTCGAAGATAAAAAAGAGATTATCTATGTTTTTCAGGAAGTTCAAGAGATAATTTTGAAGAAGATGCACATTTTTTCGGACGACTTTTTCAACCCTTTTAAAACTTAACATCCATTTTCCACGAAAGTGAATTAATTTTTTCTTTGAGAACTGTTAAAGAACCTATAAGCTCAGCAAATTTAGGAGAATTTCCATGTATCATTTGTTCCTGCATAGTTTCATAATCAGCCTCCCATTCCGGAAGTAATTCTTTGGGAGGAATAAAATCTATCGTTTGTGGCTGGTGCAAGTTATAATTAACCCCACCCAAACGGGTGAAACTGTGGCGGTGTTTTACAATAGTTTCATACAAACTCTTGTTTTCAAATGCTTTGTCTGCCCATTCAGTTTTTGATATTTGATGAATATCGTATAGATGTCTGCTTAATCTATCTACCCTAACCTTTTCTTTCGGGCGTTGAAATTCCTCATGCAATAAAAACATCTTTTCCAAAAATGTACGTTCAGGTAATACTGTCGGTATCTGAACCGGTTTCTGTGCAAATTCAGTTTCCGGGTATGTCGCATCAAGCAATGAAATTACAGACATATTCTCAAAAGGTTCTCGTAAAGAACGGCAGCCAATCTCTATTTGTACTCTTGGCTGAATATATTCAGGTGTTTCTATTATATTCGGATAATAAACACTTATGATAACAGGATCCTGGTCACGTGTTTTAATATCTTCGGGTTCAACTTTAACATCTGTTAATCCTTTTGCAACAAATGCTTTTTGAAGTTCCGGATATAAGGTTTCCATAATATATGAGTTGGCTGTTTTTCTCAGTTTTGTCCATTGACTTTTTCCCAATTCGCCATCAAATCCAAAGAAAGAACGGTCAACAGCTAAATCGATATCTTCTGAAAATCTTTCAATAATATTCCATGCTTTACTTAGTGAAGTACCCCCTTTAAATACCATGTGTTTTCCTATCTTCATTTCAAACAGTATGGTTAGCGTCTGCACTACCCACCAGTCTTTTTCTACTGCATAAGCAGGAAGATTTATTTTTTCGCCAACATTATCATGGATGCGTTTTTTCGCATCGTCTGGTATATTATAAAATTTATTCATCAATAGCTTGTTTCATTATTTCTTTAATCCATACCGGGGCTAACATAATATCGTGTTGTAAAACTTTTTTATCTTCTTTTTGTAATAGTGTTGTTATTCTGCGTAGTTCATCTTCGGTAGTCTTATCCTTTCCTATTTCGCGCAGGGCCTGTATAACCAGGGAACTTATTTTGCCTTTTGCTTTTAGGTTTTTAGGCGTTGCCTATTTTAGTTTTATCGTTCTGTTTCCAACCTTTATAATGCGGGGAGCACCATCCGTCAGGTAAACCAATTTTAAAGGTATTTGTGTGCTAAGACCCAGTGCGTGCATGGCATAAGCACCGGTTGGAACAAGTTTTATTTTGTCCCGTCTGGCAATGGCTTTCGCAACTTCTTCTGCTGTTGGTAACACTTCTCCAATATACTCATCTTTAACCGGACGAACGTATATGCCATGAGCAACAGATTTAATTAAGCCTTTTTCTTTTAAATTCTGCAATGCCTTTCTCACCGATTCAGCCGACCCTCTATGGCTAAAATCTTCCGAAAAAAGTAAATAACCTTTAGGTTTTGATTTAATTGTCTTTTCTATTTTATTTTCAACACTTTGCATATACTTAAATCATGATATTATTTCACAAATATAGAATAAATATGTGAATTATTTTATTGTAAAGAGATACTATGTTTTGCTACCGGATAATACGAGCTTTGTATACCAGGAATGGGAGTTTCATAGCTGATAAAGCGTATGCGTTAATCTTGAAGTCTTTTTGGAACTAACTATTATTATATTTTACAATCAACCCGTAACTTTGCCTTTAAATAAAATAGAAAAATACCGGGACGCAAACCTTAGGTAAAAATGAGTGAATATAACCCGACGGAACAAATACAATTGATTAAATCTCTTTTTAAAGGCAGAGAAGATGTATTTGCAGTACGTTGGGAATCTGCCTCCGCCAAGGCTACGGCAGACAAAGGTAAAAATGGTTACATGCCTGCTTATGACTATGATCCATACATGTATCGTTTGCACAAGAATAGCGGAGGGTCATTCTCCGATTATAAGGACAAAACCTATAAACCACTTACCGATGTTGAACTTGCAAAACACCTCAACGGGGAACAATTCATCGGTATTTACTCTTTGCTGAAAGACAATAGCACATGGTTTCTGGCAGCGGATTTTGATAAAGTCAACTGGGAAGAAGAATGCCGTAAATTTCTTAAAGCATGTCACGAAAGGGATGTCCCGGCCTATCTTGAACGGTCGCGTTCGGGGAAAGGAGGGCATGTATGGATTTTCTTTGAAAGCCCCCTAAAAGCAGCAAGTACAAGAAAATTGTTTATCCATGTCCTGCAGGAGTGTGGTGTTTTTTCGGTTTTTGACA
>CAYUAV010000512.1:0-3486 GCA_964442665.1 uncultured Bacteroidales bacterium | reverse complement strand
AATAATACCGGCTATAAGACATCGGGTTTTAACTGCCACCAATGTAAAGGTCATCCCGATTATGAATACGGAAACCACTTCAATTGCACCTTCTATATCCGGTGATTTAAAGTGACATATGGCAAAAATAAGTACCTGCCACCAAAATGCTTTCCGGATGTTCTTGAATATCGAGATCAGCAATACCATTATCACCCCGCGAAAGAATATTTCTTCCCATATGCCGGGGGTTAAACAAAATATAAAATGACCGGGTGAAAGATTACCTAAATTGAATTCATATTTGCCGGTAATTAACGATGCGGATAACATTCCCGAAAGCGATATTATACCTAACAATACACCTAAGACAATGTGACGAAAAGTATTTCCGGGGAAGTAAACTCCAAGGCCCGACAACCATTCGCCTATTGTTTGCTTTCCGAATGGAATTTTAAACACTCCTGGGAAGAGAGCCAGGGATGAAATGGTGGTAACCAGAAAAACAATTAAACCTTTAAGTACTTTTGATAATTCAATATCCAATAATTTGGTCAGCAATATTACAAACAGGTAACCAACCAGGGAAAATAATATCGCTAAAGCTATTGCACGAATTTTATATTTTACTTTATTTGAATTCATTAATGGCTGTAAATACTGTTTGCAACGGAAACCAATACCTTTAATAAGAAAGCTTATCGCATACCCGATGTTTTTTCACGAGCAAGTTATAAAAATTAGTGAATTTATTATTGGCCAATGAGTTGTAATACATTTCGTAACTATTTCAATACACACCATTAAAAGCAATGTCAGTGTGGAAACCTGTTGTGAACTTTTATGGAAATTGAGCAATAAATTATTGCTTTTTGCAGTCTTTCAGATGTATGATTAATTCAGCCGAACTGACTACCAATAATAGTACATCCAGTGTCCAGAGGAATATGGATCCTTTCAAAGGTAAATCCAGATTAGCGGATAATAACCAGAGCAGAAGGACGATTCCTCCGCACATATTTATACATATTGCGCCCATTAATCCAAGTCCTGTAAAACCATCGGCTTTTTTCCGGAAAACTTCTATAACAAGAGCAAGAGCGATTCCTGTAAGAACTCCTCCCAGAATGTTCGGGTAAAAATAATTGCCGGCAGGTGGCACTCCCAATAATTTAACCAGGGCAGGAGAGAATGCTAACAGCAATATTCCCAGTACTAAATTGATCAAAGCATCAATGAATAAAGTTATTTTTTTCATTTTATGAGGTTTAATTGATTAGTTGAAATTTTGTATTCATATCTGGTTGCCCTGCATCTTACCCCAATGCCTTCAGTTGTAAAAAACTGTATAAAAAATGCAGAGCCGGCTGGACAATCTGTGGTATGCGCTCTTTGAGTTATCAAATCCGCTTAAAGTTACATGGTCATTTTTAAATAGTAAATATTTTATCCCCTGATTTTACATAGTCAGTTAATAGCTTCCCCATGTATCTGACATTAATTCCAAACCTGATTAATATTTCAGTAACTCCAAAATCATCGCTGCAATCTTTATAGTACTATTTTAATATTACGGCTCAGGTCTTTATTTCGTTAATCATACCGGAACTTTATCATTGTCGATTGATGAGTATCATTATACTTACTCAAACTTGTCTCCAATGATTTAATAATTACCAATATCATGGCATTAATTTATTGCTGTAATCAGTTTCTCTTTAACGTAATTTAGATCTAAGGTGTCTAATCTGTCAAAATAATCTGTCGGACAGTCTATTTGATAACCTTCCAATTCTTCATCGGGGACCTCCATACTTTCAAAAATTTTATTCAATTTCTCCTCATTGCATAATCCGATTTCAGTTTTGAAAACAACTTGTGATCCGGTAATTTCTTTAATAGAAATATTTGAGTAATCCTCACCAACGAAAAAGGTAGTAAACGTATTCTCGAGTGTTAATCTTTTATAATTACATCGGGTATCATGATTGGAAATATAGTAAAAGGTATTTGGGAGTTTATAAATACCCAACCATACCTGCTGATAATTATTTACCTGCGATGGGCCATCCAAATAATCAATTTCAGGTATGACACCTGTAATCAGATAATGTAGCGAATCGATCTGCCGGATATTCTCAACAATATCATAACTATTCAGGGTAATATAAGGGGATGGATTTGTGAATCCTGTTAACTCAGGTTCGTGCGAATTTATGTTCCAGCAAACAATACTAAATTTCTTTTCGTTGATAAATACTCCCAACAACCTGTTATTTATCACTATTCGTTTATAGAGTATGAAAATAGTATTATCCGCAAAGTTACATGTGAATCCGGGAAATTCAATGGTTAATGTCTCAGCTTGTAGATGCCTGTTCTCATAAGGATAGCCACACAGGGCAGGTATGTTATTATTTCCTAATGAATTTCCGATACTTGTTTTACCGGAAATCCTTTTACGTTTAAGCAACTCTAAAAACGAATCGTAAAATAAACATGTATAATATCCGGGATAAAAATGGATTGTTGTGGGATCGGCAATATGAAAAATACAGGTATCGCTTCTTTCAATAATATTTGTTATTACAAAATTGTTATTGTGGTTCTCAATTCTGATTATAATTGGATCAAAACAAAGAGTACCGGTATCATTAAATGGTGTATCGATTCCGAAATCCGGATTGTGAATGCTTTCAATATTTTGAGTACTTAAAGTCACATCATTAATCACCGGATCATTTCCGGTTAAATAATTTCCATCAGGGTGTTTGCTGGTGTTAACTTTACAGGAATTAATCCATAGTATTATTAGAATTATTGTCCAAAGTCTTTTCATAATTCAAAGAAATAGGAGTGGGGTATACTGCTAATCCTCCGATCCGGAATACCCGATACATTGTTTTGTGGTACAAGTTAAGAAATTTTGTGTTTTTATAGAAAGTGTGTAAGCCCAGCTAAATATATTTATAACGTATAAGGCGAAATACAACCTCCCTTGCTGGAAAACATTATTTTATCCGCTTTCCTTGATTACCGATCCCCTGTAAGGGGGTTGAAAAACAAACCTGAATGAATTTATTTGGGTTTGTTTGAAAGGCTTATTGTTTCCCTGATATGTTCATTATTTTCGATGATCCTTAAGAAAAATTCTGCGGCTGAATTTCTGCTCAGAACTCTGTTTACCGGTTTTTTCCCTTCCGGTGTTGCGACTGCTCCTGTATCGTTTATTTCAGCGGAAAGCATCGGTGCTCTGCAGATGGTGTAATCCATCCTTGAGTTTTCAAGAATTTCCTCCTGTTTTCCATGATCTGAAAAAGCATGTTTTAAATTGCTCGTGGAGACTATTAATTTCAGAATTCCGGGAGCGGTTTTCCAGGAACGCCCGGCACCTATAGCACCTAATGCAACAATTCTTTTTATACCGGCTTTTTCCATTGCCTTGATTGCGTTGGATGCGGATCTTGAAATCATATCTTTAGGGGCTGCAAGCGGAGCCCATGGATT
>CAYUAV010000511.1:251-3489 GCA_964442665.1 uncultured Bacteroidales bacterium | reverse complement strand
ACTGCCCCAGAATAAGTGGCCATCCTTTTTTATATATTGTTTTTCGGTTTTGTATTCACTCAGCCTGCCTTCAGCTAGTGCTTTAATGTTTTCTTTATCAATATCAAACTGATCCTTTGTCGTGATATCGGCAAATGTCATATTCGCAAGCTCTTCAACTGTATATCCCATCATTTGGCAAAATACCGGATTGGCATTGATAAATTTAAAGTTTCGGTCGGAGAGTGAAAGTCCGAAATTTCCTCTTTCGAATATTAACCTGAATCGTTCTTCACTGGCCCTTATAGCTTCCTCGGCTTTTTTCCTTTCCGTTATATCCTTTACAAATGAGAAGGAATGACTTTTCCCTTCAAATTCGACCACGTTAATAGTAACTTCAACAGGAAATGTTGTTCCATCCTTTCTTTTATGCAAGGTTTCGATCGTTCTGCTCCCTTTTTGCCGGGTTACCTTACGGTGTTCCCTCCATTTTTCCATATCAAGCGTAGGGTTAAAATCGGTAATGTTGAGTGTGACAATTTCTTTTTGAGTATAACCCAGACTTTTACATGCCTGATCGTTGGCATAATAGATTCTTCCATCATCATCGAGCTGAAAAATAGCAATTTGTGAATGATCGATACCGAATTGTGTCAGCTTTAGCCGGTCCTGTGCTTCCTTCTGTAATGTTATATCGCGATAATTAATAATAATGGCCTCAACATTCGGATCGTGCAACCGGTTTGTGGCGATACCTTCAACCCACCAAAGCTTACCATCCTTTCGGACTCCCCGGAATATAGCATTTACCGAAATTCCTTTATCATACATTAGTCTGGTCAGAAGGCCTTGTATCATTTCCCGGTCCTCTTGATACACTGTCTCAAATGCATTTTTACCGATTCTTTCTTCGAGCCTGTACCCTGTAAGTTTTACCACCGAAGGACTTTCGTAGATTACTTCACCCTTTTGATTTATCAGTGTAATAGCTTCAGCACTATGCTCAATCATACTGCGAAATTTCTTTTCACTCTCCTGTATGGCAGTTTCAAATTTTTTACGCTCCGTAATGTCCCTTACGAAGCCGAGTATATGTTTTTTTCCTTTTATCTCGATGGCGCTAATATTTATTTCGACCGGGTATGCCGAACCATCACTTCGAACATGTTTACTTTCGATTTGGGTGTAAGAACCTGTTTTTAAAGGACCCCAAAGTTCCATGCACTTTTTCAGGCTAGGATAATTGCTGTCGATTTCCATTATCGTTTTTTTCAGCAATTCCTCTTTTGTATAGCCTAACGATTTTGCCGCTTGTTCATTAATATTAACGATACGTCCCTGCATATCACATAAATATACTGCATCGGCAGCCTGCTCTATAAGGGTATGGAAACGCTCTTCATTTTCGCGAATAGCTTTTTCAGCATTTTTAAGATCAGTAACATCTACAATTACTTCCACTCCGCCCCAAATGTTTCCTTCGCTATCTTTAAGAGGAACAGCATATGCTTTTGTCGAAATTCCCATTAATTCTTCTTCTTCAGGTGTCGACAATCGCGAACAGGTTGTTCCTGTTTCAAAAGCTTTGGGCATACTACATTGAGGACAGGGAGAATTGAGGGCCCTTCTGATGTTGTAACATTTTTTACCGATTATTTCGCTGGTCTCGGATTGCCCAAACCGTTTAATTGCTTCCTGGTTGGCAATAAGCACATTGTATTCACGGTCGATAACACTTACCATGCCCGGAAATGCATTAATAATAGCTTCCAGTTCTGTAAGACTTTTTTGCAATTTAATTTCACTTTCGCGCAGGGCTTTTTCGGTGAACTTTTGTTCTGTAATGTCTGTAACAATACCAAGTATTGCCGGCTTATTATTGTACTCAATTAGTTTTGTACTGTTTATGACTTCCAGTTTCTTCCCATTTTTTGAAATCAATTGGTATTCGTAGGGCGCTACATCTTTTCCTGAGTTGTGATCTTGATATTTTGACTTGATCATTTCGCGCGATTCCGTGTCGATAAGTGATTGAAAATCAAAGTTCTCACTCAATAATTCTTCCCTGGAGTAACCTGTATATTTTTCACAGCATTGATTGGTGTATACAATTTTCCCGTTTTGATTAATAAAAATCATATTAGGTGATTCCTCAGCCAGATACCGGAATTTCTTTTCACTTTCCTGAAGCGCTTCCTCTGCTTTTTTTCGTTCGGTAATATCGGTAATATGAGCAATGGCCATCCGGGTTGAACCATCTTTGTTTCTGATCCATTGGGCCCTGACAAGTCCCCAGAGAATATGACCATCTTTGTGGATATACCGTTTTTCGAAATCTTCCTCAACAGGTTCATTATTCATTTTTTTGCGGATCCATTCATTGCTTCTTTCCTCGTCATCGGGGTGAGTTACAAGGCTAATAGTATTTTCGAGAAATTCTTCTTTTGTATATCCGAACATTTTACATAAAAGGGGATTTGCTGCCAGATAAGATCGGCCATCAGATCCTATAATACTCATGCCTGTAGGTGCATTATCAAAAGCAATGCGAAATTTTTCTTCACTTTCAAGCAATTCTTTTTCGGCTTTCTTTTGTGCTGTGATATCATTATGGACTTCGACAAGTGCGATGATTTTACCATTAACATCTTTTATGGAATACGCTCGAAGATATATTTTCAGAATATTATGGTCTTTTCCATACATTTCAACTTCGCCATTCCATTCCTTACCTGCCTTAATCGTCTGAAAAACCTTCCTGCCAATACTTTCATCGACATAGAGTGAGTTGGGTGGATCATCTCCAATATCACTGAAAAGCGCATTGAATGCTTTGTTCTGGTAAGAGTGCTTGCCTTCGGGAGTGCAAATACCAATTGCATTCGAGGAAAACTCAACCGCTATTTTAAATTGCAGTAATTGATCTTTTATCTCCTTTTGTTCGGTAATGTCGCAAAATGTTGTTATAACCTGGTAGGGTTTTTTTTCACCATTCCTGAATTCGGGAATGGAACTTATATTTATCCAGCGATAGGAATTTAACCTCTTATTAAAAATCCCCATTACAACATCCTTTACTTTTTTGCCGGTATTCAGACTTTTCATGGAGGGATGTTCGTTCCAGGGGAAAGGAGAACCGTCATCTTTTATAGCTTTCCATTCTTTTGATTTTGAAGTGAGTTTATACAGTCGCTCTTTAGTGAAACCCAATATTTGTTCAGCAGCTGTGTTCGCTTCAATTATTCTGCCTTTTGTATCC
>CAYUAV010000511.1:0-241 GCA_964442665.1 uncultured Bacteroidales bacterium | reverse complement strand
TAGGATGCCCTTGGGTGGTGTGGCGTCCATATGATCGAACAGGTCCTTATATTTTCTCAGGTCATCCGTAATAGGCAAGTGGATAGAAATTTCAATCGGGTAAGTTATTTACCTAATTTACAAATTCTTTATTATAAAAATTATTCATGAGAAATAAATCCATATTTTTTCCGAATAAATTATATTCAGTTTTTAACCGGTACTAATTTTTTCAAATATCGATAGTATTCATAATAAGCTA
>CAYUAV010000510.1:0-3490 GCA_964442665.1 uncultured Bacteroidales bacterium | reverse complement strand
CCATGGCCTGCGGCCTGCCTGTGGTTTCAAGTGACTGTTTGTCAGGCCCGCGCGAAATATTGGCGCCGGAAAGCGACCCTCTTCAGAGACTAAATAAGGGATATGAATGTGCTGAATTCGGCGTGCTTTTTAAGGTAAATGACATTAATGCACTTACGCAGTCTTTGTCTGAATTGTTAACCAATACGAATCTCTATGAGCAGTACAAGGAGAAAGGCGAACAGCGGGTGAAAGAATATAATATAGATAGAATCTTAAAACGCTATAAAGCGATATTGGATGTAACATGAATAATATAATTAATAGAATAGTGTATTATTGGAAAAGAATAAAAACAAAAAAACATCCATTTAAATATATCGTGGGCAAATTATTGGCTTTAGTCGGATTTAGTCATTTATTCTTTATCAACAAAGACGGATATAGATTAAGGTTTTTTCCGACTGCGCTTTCACTTTTATTATGGTCGGACCCAAGGCAAAGAACTGATGATACGCTTGTTTTTAGAAAGTATCTAAAAAAGGGGGATGTTGTAATCGATGTCGGCGCTAACATCGGAAGTATAGCATTGGCTGCGTCCGTAATCGTGGGTAATAAGGGGAAAGTTTACGCCTTTGAGGCAAACCCGAAAATCTTCGGTTTCCTTAAAAAAAATATTCTGTTAAACCGTCAGCAAAATGTAATTTGTTATAATTACGCGGTTGGTGAAAGGAACGATGTTATTTATTTTTCGGATTCAAAAAGTGATGACATGAACAGGATAATAGAAGATCCGCATGCTTTAACGGTTGAAATGATTGCCTTGGATAATGTGATTCCAAAACACGAGAGAATTAAATTATTAAAAATAGATGTCGAAGGCTATGAGAAATACGTAATTGAGGGCGCAACCCATTTATTAACAAATGTAGAATGTATTTTATTTGAGGCCGATGAACAACACTATAAAAATTACGGTTATTCATTCAGGGAAATTTATGAGATTTTGAAAAGGCATGAATTTAAGATATACAGATATTCAGGTCGGGAGCATTGTTTGATTTCTTTAAATGAAAATTATAAGATAATAAAGTGTTGTAATCTATTGGCAATAAAAGATAAGAAAAATCGATAAAGTCCGCTCCCTTAAAAAGATAAAGCAGAACTATGAAAATATGTTATATCGTCACCCGCATAGATGAGATCGGCGGCGCGCAGATTCATGTACGGGATATGGCCTGCAGAATGGCCAAAGCCGGCCATGAGGTAACAGTTATCTCCGGGCATAGGTTTGATACGGAATACCTTACCGCACTGACGTCCGGGCATATTAATGTTTTCCGGGTGAAACGCTTGGTCAGGGAAATCAACTTTATAGATGATCTGCTGGCCCTGATGTCAATGATAAAAATATTAAAGAAATGTAAACCTGATATAATTTCGCTTCATGCGTCAAAAGCCGGATTTTTAGGACGAATCGCGGGGAAGATATGCCGAATACCAACCTTGTTTACGGCACACGGGTGGAGTTTTTCCGAGGGTGTTTCCATGAAAAAATCATGGTTTTATATTTGCGCGGAAAAACTGGCGGCATACCTGGTAAAAAGAATTATCAATGTGTGTTTCTATGACAATAAGTTGGCGTTACGGCGCGGAATAGGGCCGGCTCACAAATTCAAGGTCATTCACAACGGAATGCCTGATGTGGGCACCGGTCTGCTGGCCTCACCGAAAAGAAATCCATGCCGCATTGTCATGACCGCGAGGTTCGCCCCGCCCAAAGATCATGCGCTGTTGTTTTCGGCGCTAAAGAATTGTATTGATCTTTCCTGGCACCTTGATCTAATAGGCACGGGCCCGCAGGAACGGCGGATAAAAAATCTGGCACAAATATACGGAATAGGCTCCCGCGTTACCTTTCACGGCCAGACCCACGGCGTGGCTGAAATATTAGGCCGCACGCAGATTTTTGTGTTGATCACAAACTGGGAAGGACTTCCGCGGAGTATTATAGAAGCGCTGAGGGCCGGTCTGCCGGTGTTGGCGAGTAATGTCGGCGGTATCGCGGAAATGGTAAAGAATGGTAAAAACGGGTTTTTGATCTCACGCGCCGACGGCCGGGGCCTGATCGAGTATCTGCATCTGCTGCTTGCCGATGAAACATTACGCGGCAGTATGGGAAAAGAGTCGCGTAATATATACAAAAACGAGTTTACTTTCGACAATATGTATAATAAAACACTTGCCGTCTATGAGGAATTATTGTATTCATAACGATAATGAAAAAGATCTTTAAGATAATTTTGTTAACCGGCATTGATCTAGTCCTTCTCTATTTTTCTCTATTTGTTGTGGTATTTTACCGGTACCATAATAACTTCGAACCCCTGCTGTTTACAAGAACACTTGTGCCTTTTTCGATTGTGTTTGCCTTATGGCTTATAATTTTCTATTTCTGGGATTTTTATAAACTCGATAAAGCCTGGGATTTCAGGGATATTTTCAAGGCCATGTTCATGAACGGAATTATTACTATTATATTTTTCTATATTATTCCCTATTTTCAGATCCAGCCCAAGTCAACCTTATTACTTAATATCGCGCTGTATTATTTTCTGTTCACAGGATGGAGATACCTGTTCCGGTTTGTATTTAGGGATTCCGGGCAAAAAACCGAGTTGTTGATAATCGGTCTTGATAAACACTCCCTGGAATTGATAAAAAATATCATCACGGACTACGATTCAAACTACTCAGTTTCAAGCATAATAAATATAGATTTATTAAAACTTCCCGCCTGGTTGAAAGAAAATAGAGCCGTCACTATATTCCCCGATATCTCCGGAATCGAACAAATAATAAAACAGAAAAACATTAAAAGCATTATTGTGAATGAAAAATGGTACTCGGAATTATTCCAGGAACTGTATCATTTAATCCATAAAGGTATAGACCTGTTTCATATCGCGTCGTTTTGGGAAATTTATCATAAGTCCATTCCTGTATATACAACAAATGAATTGTGGTTCCTGGAAAACCTGCGAGGGTTCGGTAAGGACCTCTATGAAAAACAGAAACGCATACTCGATTTGCTTATCTGCCTGATCCTGTCTCCCTTTTCTATCTGCTTGTCTTTTTTCATTTTTTTCGCCGTAAAGTTTGACAGCAGGGGACCTGTACTATATAAGCAAATAAGGGTCGGTAAGGGGAACAAGTTTTTTAAAATATATAAATTCAGAACCATGTATATGGATGCCGAGAAGCACGGCCCACAGTGGACATCCAAATCCGACCCCAGGGTGACACGGGTAGGCAGAATACTTCGTGTTACCAGGCTGGATGAAATTCCTCAGATGGTGAATATTATCAGGGGGGATATGAACTTTATCGGTCCGCGGGCAGAGAGGCCGGAGTTTATCAAAGTGCTTTCAAAAAAAATACCGCATTACGATCTGCGCCACCTTATCCGGCCGGGGCTCACGGGCTGGGCACAGGTGAGTTTTGAATACGC
>CAYUAV010000509.1:0-3498 GCA_964442665.1 uncultured Bacteroidales bacterium | reverse complement strand
CATACCGGCATGTCGAAAGAAATTGTCGATTATCGAAATGAAACCGGCAAAGAAGCTCTCTGGACAAACAGTATATTCGGAGGTATGCCGGCTTATCTTATTTCAACAAGATTCAAATCGAACCTGATCCGTTATGTCCATTACGCGTTGAATCTTGATAATTGGCGACCTGTTTCATTTATTTTTCTCTACCTTATTGGTTTCTACATTGCCTTGCTGGCTTTTGGAGTAAACCGCTGGCTTTGTATTGTGGGAGCTATTGCTTATGCTTTTTCTTCCTATTTCTTCCAAATAATTATTGCCGGACATAATGCAAAAGCGATTGCTCTGGGCTACATGCCACCTGTCATTGCAGGAGTTTATCTGACCTTTCGGGGGAAATATTTAATCGGAAGCATTCTGGTTGGTCTTTTTCTCTCACTCCAGATATTTATCACCCACCTGCAAATTACTTACTATACATTCCTCATTATATTTATTTATGGTATAGTGGAATTTATATCCGTTATTAAAGAAAAACGATATAAATCGTTTTTACTGGTAATGGCATCTTTGTTGGTTGCCATATTGTTAGCGATAGGCTCGAATTTTGCCAGTATCTGGACAACCTATGAATATGGCAATTTTTCCATGCGGGGAAGACCTGAACTTACACAGGAAGGAGGAAATCAGACCAGTGGACTAAACAAGGATTATGCTACAGACTGGAGTTACGGAATCAGTGAAACTTTTACACTATTAATACCTGATTTTAAGGGAGGAGCCTCCATCAGTGCCCTGCCCGAAAATTCAAAGACCTTTGAATTCCTGAAAAAAATACAGGGAGTGAAAGAGGCTCGGAAAACCATACGGCAAATGCCAACCTATTGGGGCGACCAGCCAAGTACTTCCGGACCTGTGTATGTGGGTGCTATCGTGATGTTCTTATTTGTATTTGGTCTGTTCATCGTTAAAGGCAAAATAAAATGGTGGCTTTTGGTGATTACAATAATTTCAATCATGCTTGCCTGGGGCAGAAACTTTCCGCTGCTAACGAATTTCTTTCTCGATTACTTCCCGGGATATAATAAGTTCCGTACGGTTACAATGACTCTTATTATGGCTGAATTTGCTATTCCTCTTCTGGGAATTTTATCCGTAAACGAACTGCTTAAAGGTACCATTGAAAGGAAAGTACTGATAAAGGCCCTTTTAAATTCATTTTATATTACTGCCGGAATTTGTTTATTTTTCATTATTGCAGCAGGAGCCTTATTTGATTTTAGTGCGCCGATCGACCAGCAATACCTGGCACAGGGTGCCACCCAAGTTGTAAATGCCTGGCAGGACGACCGCCTGATGCTTCTCCGGCGCGATGCCTTCCGATCGATGGTCTTTATTGCCCTCGGAGGAGGAATAATGTATTTGTATGTAATTGAAAAATTATCAAAACAATATTTCATTGCTGGGCTCGGGTTACTTATTCTGATCGATATGTGGCCGGTCGATAAACGCTATCTGAATGCCGATAACTTTGTAACAAAACGGGAATATAAAAACCCGATTCCTAAAACAAAAGCCGATGAATTTATTTTGAACCATGCCTCTTCGGATCCTGATTACAGAGTACTGAACCTGTCTGTAAGCCCCTTCATGGATGCTACTACTTCATACTGGCATAAATCAATCGGTGGTTATCACGGAGCAAAAATGCGACGATACCAGGATTTAATTGAGCATTATATATCACCTGAAATACAAAACCTGGTAAGCGCATTCCGGTCGGGAAATATGAATATTGCCGACAGCGCACTCAGAAAATCAATTGTACTAAATATGCTGAATACCCGGTATATTATTTACAATCCTGATGCAATGCCTATTATCAATAATTTCAATTACGGCCATGCCTGGTTTGCAAAAAGAATTGAGTTTGTTGCTAATGCCGATGAAGAGATCTATACATTGGGATTGATTAATCCGAGTAAAGTTGCTATTGTCGATGACAGGTTTAAAAATCAGATATCTCTTTTTCAACCCGAAATTGATACCAATGCATCGATTGAATTAATTTCCTATGCCCCGAATAAACTTGTTTACAAATCTTCATCGGAGACAAATCAACTGGCAGTTTTTTCAGAGATTTATTACCCCAAAGGCTGGAATGTTGAAATTGATGGTAAAAAGACGGATTATTTCCGTACTGACTACATTCTTCGCGGTATGGTTGTTCCAGCAGGTAACCATGAAATTATCTTCAATTTCCATCCAAAATCCTTTTATTTAGGTAATAAGATTGCCATGGCAAGTTCTATAGTATTGCTTATTACCCTGATAGGCATGTGTATCATCGAAATCAGAAAGTATCTAAAGGAATCGCAGGTGCCAAAAAATCAATAACGCTCAAGCCAGCGATAACGACGGATGCTATCGCCCAGTTTCAGGGCCAGCATAATTTCATGCGATCCGTAACTTCGGTAGGATAGCTGATTGAATCCATAATCGAACGAGTATCCCATATAAAACCGATTGACTTTTACGCCAAGCAAAAGAATTAATTCGCCGGAAGTTCGCAATGAAAGCCCTGCCCAGTATTCTCTGCGGTATATAAACCTGGCCGTGAAATCAGCACTAAATCGTAAATCTTCATTTCCACGAATTATTGCCGCTGGTTCAAATGTCCAGTTCCTGTTATTCATCATCTTCCTGTAGTAACCGTGAAGATAATACTGTCGAATATGCTTTAATTCATCAGTTTCAAGTTCTACATCACCAATTTTAACATACGATTGGAACAGGTTCACCACCGATAAGCCTACGTGAGTATTAGGCGCTGAAAAATTAAATCCGGCCCCGGCATCGGGAATGAAGGTTGATTTACCCAACAGACTTTCGATTTCCGGCGAATCTTCGTTCCGGAATTCGATCAGATCTTTATCAATTTTAAGCTGAGTGCCGATGACTTTTAATCCAAGAGAAAATTGATAGTTTTGGATAAAAATATGGTACGCATACGTGATCTGCAGATTCGTGCGATTAATTGCCCCGTTTTTATCGTTATAAAATGCAGCACCAAGTCCTACCCGGCCTTTCGAACCCTTATGATACCTGCTTTTCGAAATATTAAAAGGCGATTTAAGAATTCTTGTTGAAACACTTGCCGAATAGGTTTCAGGTGTATACCGCAGTCCCAGCCATTGTTTGCGACCCGATAAATTAATGGTTGTCATTCCATCAATTCCAGCAACAGAAGGATTTATCAGGAATTCATTGAGAATATACTGACTATATACAGGATCCTGTTGTGAATATACACCTGTATAAAAGAAGGTTATAATTGATATGGTGAGTAGCTTGCGCATGTATGTTTTGGAGACACAAAACTTTTAAAAAAGTTTTAAAATTAGTGTTTATAAGCAATATACGCAGATTAAATAGAAAAGTTATAACGTTGGAAATGTCATCTGATAATGGTGATAACATCCTGTATCACTAAACCAGTGCCGTTATTCAGGTGAA
>CAYUAV010000508.1:0-3498 GCA_964442665.1 uncultured Bacteroidales bacterium | reverse complement strand
ATCAGGCGCATAAACTACACAGCATATGTGTTTTGTCCCTATATTTGCTACGTAGTCATTTCTTTAAAAGTAATTCATGTGGAAAATCCGATTCTGAATTTTATTGATGAAGCGATAGAACTGGAGCTGAATATGTCGAAACTTTATGGTGTATTCTCCGAATATATCGATGAAGACCGGGCCTTCTGGTATCGGTTGGAAGTAGAAGAAAAAAATCATGCAGCACTTCTGAAAACTGCATTGGACTTTATCCGCTTCGGCAAATTTCCTTCCGGATTAGTACCTGATAATCTGGAAACCCTCAAAGAATCGAATCAAAAAATAAGGGAGGCTATCAAGACATTTACTGCAAACCCCGATCGTGAATCGACCTTTAAGCTGGCATATGCTCTGGAAAATTCAGCAGGGGAAATTCATTTTCAGGAATTTATGGAGAAGAAGGTTACGGATACTGTCAGCGAAATATTCCAGAAACTCAACCAGGCTGATAAGGATCATGCGGTAAGAATCCTGAGCTATTGGAAGGAGGCATTTCCGGGTGTCAAATAGTAGATTAATCAATTTAATGCCGATGGAGTCTTGTGATCACCTGTAGCCGATGCTATTGATGAGATACCTGATAGTGAATCTGCCAATTCCCATAATAGATATTATTTCAGATGCATGAAGGAAGCATGAATTGAAGAATGATGTGCATTGTTGCAATTATTTTGTAAAGTTCTTACTTAGCCTTATTTTTGCGTCCGGTTAATAAAAAAAAGTTGAAGATACTTTCCCGAAAATCCAGTCTTAGCGGTGAAATTTTAATTCCTGCTTCCAAATCGCACACCATACGTGCAGTAGCTATTGCTGCTATGGCCAAAGGAAGGTCAGTTCTGCGGAACCCGCTCGAATCGGCCGATGCCCGTTCGGCGTTCCATGCAGCTGTTGAATTCGGAGCCAGGATAAAGGTTGAGGAAGATGCCTGGATTATCGATGGTATTGGTGGAGAAATCAGTCCGGTAGCCAGTTTTGTTGATGTGGCAAATTCGGGAACTACTCTTCGGATCTTTAGTGCATTAGCCGCTTTAAGTTCACATGCCATAACCTTCGACGGTGATTCATCGATACGAAAAAGGCCAATGACACCTCTTCTCGATGCGTTGAGAAACCTGGGGGTTAAAACCAAAGCGTTAAACGATAAATGCCCGTTTACCATTACCGGCCCATTCAAAGGTGGTGAAACCACTGTAAACGGAATAAGTTCACAATTCGTATCGGCATTGCTTCTTTCCACTCCTTTGGCATATGCCGATTGTGAGATTCACGTTGAAAATCTTCATGAGAAACCCTATGTTCAGATTACACTCGACTGGCTTCGAAAACAGCAAATACAATTTGAGCAAAAGGAGTTGGAATGGTTCAGAATAAAAGGAAATCAACAGTATAAGGCATTTGAGCGTCCTATACCTGCCGATTTTTCATCGGCCACTTTTGCGCTTTGTGCTGCAGCAATTACACAATCGGAAATTCTGATAAGAGGGCTCGATTTTGATGATCATCAGGGCGATAAAAGAGTTTTTGAATATCTCCGGGAGATGGGTGTGGAGCTGAAACATGAACACGAAGGAATCCGTGTAACCGGAAGAAAATTGAAAGGAGTCGATATTGATATGAACGATACTCCCGATGCATTGCCGGCCCTGGCGGTAGCAGGATGTTTCGCATCGGGGAAAACACGACTGTATAATGTTGAGCAGGCCAGGTTTAAGGAATGCGACCGTATCAGTGCTATTACCACAGAATTAAAAAAGATGGGCGCTAAAATTGAAGAGATGCAGGATGGAATCACCATCGAGCAGAGTGAATTACATGGTGTAAAAGTTCACGGATACCATGATCACCGTATGGTCATGGCACTTTCTGTTGCCGGGTTAGCTGCAAAAGGGGAAACAATTGTTGACACGGCTGAATCGATCAGTGTCACCTATCCGGGTTTCACCGACGATTTTAACGCACTCGGAGCAAAAATGAAAAGAACAAATTAACCATCATAAACTTAATAAGTTATGCTAGGATGTACACATGGAGTTTTGTTTAAAACCACAGTTGCCGGAGGCTCATACCAGGAAGGTCTGTCTATTAATATACAGGGTGTTCCGCCCGGATATTTTTTTACCGAAGAAGAAATATATACAGAGTTAATGCTGCGTAAGCCCGGTCAGGGAGAACTGACTTCGCCGAGACGTGAAGCCGATGTTCCGATCCTTTTCAGTGGAATAAATGCAGCCGATACCATGCCTGGGTTCAAAAACAAAGGATATACCAATGGTACCCCGCTTGTCATACTTATTCCTAATGTCGATCGGCATTTTGAACATATCGAGCAGTACCAGCTGACCAATCGGACACCCCGTCCGGGACATGCTTCGTATGCATCATACCAGAAATATGGTGAATGGGACGATTCCATAGGTGCAGGCTTTTTCAGCGGACGCTATACATCATCAATCGTTGCCGCAGGATGCATTGCCAAGCGAATATTAAAAGACCATGGTATTGAAGTGGTGTCATTTGTTCGTGAAGCTGCAGGAATCAGGATGGGTGAAATGCCGGTAACGGAAATAAAAAAGAAGGCAGCAGCCTATCGTGAGGTTCGAAAACAATACGATCCGATATACCTCGAACTTTTTGCTTCAAAAAAATTCAAACAGGATTTAAGGTTCTTTGAAAAGGCAGCTATTCTTGCCGATCTGGAAAAGCGGATACCTGAAATCAAAAAGCCGGTATACAATGAAGAAGAGATCAAGGCTGAATATGGGATCAATCCCAAATTATTCTGTCCCGATGCCGATCTTGCCGGGGCAATGCACGACGAAATTTTACGAATTATGAAGGAAGGCGATTCTTCGGGTGGAATTGTTGAAGTGGTCGTAACAGGTGTACCCGCCGGAATGGGCGAACCGGTTTTTAATAAACTCGATGGTGAGCTGGGCCGGTTGATGGCCATTGGGACTGTTAAGGCTGTGGAAATTGGTTGCGGAATGGAGGCGGCAAAAATGACCGGTTCGCGGTGTAACGACACCATGCGTGTCAAAAACGGGAAGGTGGTATTTACATCAAATAATGCCGGAGGAATTACCGGTGGTCTTACTACTGGTCAGGATATTGTTGCAAGGGTAGTCGTGAAACCAACCCCAACGATAGCGAAACCTCAGGAAACCATCGATAAGGTGAGTCTTGAAAATAAGGAACTGGCTGCTGTCACTCGTCGCGATCCTACTATTGTTGCCAGGATGTGGCCTGTTGTTGAAGCTCAAACTGCTCTTATCATCCTTGACGCTTATATGCAGCATGTTGCTTACCAGGCTATGAAACCCGGGAAACGATAATACTTTTTAAAAAGTATATAGTATTTGGCAGATAAAACATATGAATTGATCCTGTTTTTTATGATAATTAAACAATTGGCATAAATTTGCTGTTTTTACATTACCATTTCTGATATTCACATTCATG
>CAYUAV010000507.1:0-3500 GCA_964442665.1 uncultured Bacteroidales bacterium | reverse complement strand
TAACTTAGTGATTGACAATTATCTTCGATTGTGCTTTTCATAGCATTGGCTGTTAGCGACTGGCATTTTATCAGTCCATTTATTCACTATATGTTAAATCAATATATACGAGAGAACAACTATCCTTCTTCACTCTAAATTCACCCATATATTTCAAGGTCTCAGAGCAGGTTAATCTCGCTGTGAATTCATAATCACCTTCTGGTTTTTCAATTACTAATAAGGTCTCACTACTTTTAGAATTACATTCAGGAGCATCATCTAAAGGCGGATAGGGTTCTTTAATAGTTCCTTCCATAGAATTATCTATATAAATCTCAACATCAAATGAGCCACAATTCAATACAGCTTGTGCATTTGTGTAAAAGGTAACCTTTCCAGTACTTTCATCCTTACCCTTGTCACAACTAATTAATGCAAGGATAATAAAAACGGAAATAGAATAAATTTTTCTCATAAAATAGTTTATCTATTAATTAATCATATATTTTACTATTGACAACAATCACGTGAGGGTATGTAATCCCCACTGTTGTACACGGGTATAATTCATCATTATTGGGTTCTCTGCAATTCAAGTAAATCTTTAATCCTGGTACTTTGAAATCCGATTTTAGATTATCTGCATAGTAAGTACCATCTTCAATGTTTGAATCAGTATCTATGCTTTTTAAGGAAATAATAAAAGTTTCGCCACAATCCATTCCTTTATTAATTACAGTAGCTTCAAATTGAAAACTATCTATATCTTTTGAATTGTTATCTTTCTCGCAACTTATCAGAAAGTTTACAGTAATCAGTATTGACAAAAAGACTCTTTGTTTCAATTTGCTAAATCGTTATATTATTACAATCATAATTAAGATGCATTATTGCTTTTGATGGTTGCGTCCTGCTTGCCGCTATTTGTTTGTATCATCACTCCATATATTTTAAAAGTTCCTGCGATATTTATCCCTCTCGTTTACATTAATTACATTGAACAACACGTGTATTAAATTTTATTCAATATAAAGTCTATTGTTAACTGTTTTTAATTTTAAATTAGTTGTTGTCGGTTCAAATTACAACTTCACATACGAAAAAGTAAAGACTTGCTGTGAGTTTAGTTCAACTTCTTTATATATATCATTATCATTATAATTGATAATATCAGCTGCCTTCTGAATAGAAGACACAGCGGATTCCTCGGTACACGGGTTATTGTTGTTTCCTGCTTTGCTGTCGACATAAACGTTTTGTGTAGATATAAACTGGGCAATGGCAGTGAGATTCAACAATAAGCATAGAATTTTTTATACCTTCCGTATATACCGAAGGCTTAGTATATGTTTTCATGATTTTTGTAAGCTAAAATTCAGTAATTGATATACTCACTCAAAATAAGGAGATACAGTGTTAGTTTAGAAAGGAAATGTGATAATAGGTATATTTAAGGGATGAGCGGTAATATCCGGTGAATTGTGGTATTAAATTCTGTATTTCTTTTTTAGTCCGTTAAGATACCTCCTGCTGACTTTAAAAGGATCATCAATATTTTTGGCATATAACCTAAAGTATTTCATAGAGTATTTTTCGATCCTAAGGATAAATTCGATATTTATGATTGTGGAACGGTGAATTCGGACAAAATACCCGGCAGGTAATTCCTCCTCCCATTGTTTCAGCGTTTTTAATACAATAAAATGTTTTCCGTCGGCCGCCTTTAATTTTGTATGGTTACCGACCGATGTAATGACCTCAATAGTATTTATTTTTAAGAACCCCGATGTATGACTATTCAGCTTCAGGTAAACAGCATCGTTATAATTGAATTTTTTTCCCGCATCAGGCATCGGATCAATACTCTTATTTAGTCTTTTTATTGTTTCTGCCAGGCGCAAAGGATTTACAGGCTTTAAGAGATAATCGATAGCATTTATCTCGAAGGCACGAATGGCATATTCATTGTAGGCAGTTACAAAAACTATTTTTCTATAGGGACCGATTTTTTCAAGAAGGTCGAATCCTGTTTCTCCCATCAGTTGAATATCCAGGAAAACTACCCCGGGTTTGAATGTTTTAATTGCTTTAATTGCTGAAGCGCAGGAGCCGGCTTCAGCAACTACTTCTATTTCGCTGTATGATTCCAGTAATCGCTTCAGGTTAACCCTGGCCAGTCGTTCATCATCAATAATTATGGCAGTATGTTTAGTCATAACATGTCGCTATGTATATCGATTCGTGCAATCACCCAATTGTTCTCCTCGTTGAGTGAGAAATTGTATTTTTCACCATAAAATAGTTTTAACCTGTTAATTATATTATCGATACCGCTTCCGGTACCTGCCGAAAATATTCCGTTTGTTTTGGTTGTATCCTTTATATTACCGGAGTTGGCTACAATAATCGATAATTGATTCCTGCCCTTTTCAACATTGATCCGGATTACTAACCTTTTTTCATAGCATTTTAACCCGTATTTTATGGAATTTTCGACAAGAAGATGTATAATAAAGGACGGTATCTGGATTGTTTTTGCGTTTTCATCGATTAAAATTTCATATACCAGATTATCTTCAAATCGTATTTTCTGAATTTCCAGGTATTTTCTGATGATTTTAATCTCGCTTTCAATAGAGTGTTCTTGCAAATTCTTATTTAATGTGGAACGGTAATATTCTGAAAAATCGACAATCAATTTCTTGGCAATATCCTTGTTCTCGTCTATCAGAGCATGAAGTGAATTGAGAACGTTGAATAAAAAATGTGGATTGATCTGATAACGGAGCATTTTTAATTGTGTGTCTTTTGCCAGTGCCTCAGCTTTAAGTGTTGCCTCTTTCTGCTGCAAGAAATTTATCCGATACCGCGTCAAATAAACAATTCCCACCATTATGAAAAAGAATATAATATAAAAATAAGACGCCGATTTTACAGCGTTAAATGATAAACCATACAATATTCCCTCAGGCCATATGGCACGCTTCACAAAATAGGCTAATATAAACAGTAGAGCAGAAAAGACAACAGGAAGGATGACAAAATTGGCAAGATGTATAAGCGCATTTTTCCATTTACTGGTTAACCTGTCAATACCAATCATCACAACGCAAAAAATGAGAACAATAATAAATTCAATAGTTATATATTTTAGTATAAAGGGTAATTTGTCAGGTTGAACTTCATTCCATTGTATGATTCTTATCGCACCCCAAAATATATTGAAAACCAACAGGTTGAAGAAGAATTGATTCTTTTTATAAAATTTTCTGAACATGAATTGAATCAGTTGAAATTACTCAGTAAAGTAAAGATTATTCTGATAACTGACAAAAATACCAACTCTAAATTAAGAAATGCTTGTCGTATAATAAACAAAATGTTATCAATAGAATGTATTTGCCCGCTAAATAGTTGGCCAAAAAATCCAAAGGAATTTGAAAGATAAAGGACTCACCAAACCCAAATTTTGATTTCTTACAAGGAAATCGTAATTTTCATGGCTGGTTAAAAAGAGG
>CAYUAV010000506.1:0-3509 GCA_964442665.1 uncultured Bacteroidales bacterium | reverse complement strand
AATGGAACCACAATCCTGACAACCGGTACTGGTCGTTATCCCAAAGACCCGGTTTTATGATGCTTACAACCGGGCGTGTTGATAACAATTTTGAACAGGTCAGGAACATGCTGACGCAAAGAACATTCGGACCTGAATGTTCAGTTTCGGTTGCAGTAGACGTGAGCAATATGAAGGAAGGCGATATTGCCGGTCTGGCTGCACTGTAAAAACAATATGGGATTGTGGGGGTGAAAATGACAGGTACAACAAAGTCGATTTTCATGATAAGCGCTGAATCTGAATCACCAGAAGAACTGGCAAATGTTCCATTAACTCAAAACACAGTTTACCTGAAGGTTAACTTCGATTTTGAGAACAGAACTGATAAATCATATTTTTATTACAGTCTGGATGGAAAGCTATGGACAAAGGTTGGAAAGCCACTGCAAATGTCATACTCTCTGGCCCATTTTGTAGGCTACCGTTTCGCTCTTTTTAACTATTCTACAAAAATAACAGGAGGTTTTGTTGATTTTGACTATTTCAGGATAGACAATAAAATAGAAGCTCAATAACCAAGTAAGCGAATGAGAAAAGAAACTTATACATACAGCATATTTTCAGGCATTATTTCAATAGTGCTATTGCTTTGGGGATGCCAGACTGATTCTTTAAACAAGTCATCCCATATTAACAATAGAGTTGAACTTACAGAAAATTGGAAGCTTTTATCTTCGAAAGATGAATTAGGTGATGGGGCTACAATTTCTGTTGCTAATTATCAGGACAATAATTGGTATCCTATTCATCGTATGCCAGCTACAATACTTGAAATACTTCAGGAAGATGGCGTTTATCCTGATTTGTATTTTGGCAAAAACCTGCGGGAGAAAGTCCCCCAGGATTTATACATGCATGACTGGTGGTACCGCACGACTTTTAAAGCATCTAAAAGCGGATATTACACGCTCGAATTTCCGGGAATTAACTACAGGGCCGAAATATGGCTTAATGGCAACAAAATTGCCGATAACCAACAAGTGGTTGGAATGTATGTGGCACATGAATTTGATGTTACCCCGTGGATTAAACAAGGCGCTGAGAACGTGCTGGCAGTCAGGGTAACTCCCGAGCAAAAGGTGCAGAATGTAAACGGTGTTGAACTGGCTGATAGCTGGTTCGACTGGATTAACTGGAAATACCTGGGATACGATGCCCGTCCCGATGATAAGGGCTATGGATCCATCACGTCTTTTGTTCCCGACCGTAATGCTGGCATCTGGAAACCTGTTTATTTGCAGTTGACAGGTAGTGTTTCTGTAGACCATGCGCTGGTAAATTCAGAACTATTACTTACCGATTCAATAGCCCGGCTTACAGTATATACTGACCTGTACAATCTCTCGGAGCAGCCGGTGATCGGGACATTAAAAGGAACGATTTCACGGAAAGGGAAAACATCAATGCACATAGAGCAATCCATAAAACTTTCTCCAAACGAAGAACGGGAACTAGTGTTCGATCCCAATAAATATCCTGAATTGGTTGTAAAAAACCCGGACCTATGGTGGCCTTATACCATGGGCAATCCAGCGCTTTACGACCTGCATTTGGAGTTTGAGAAGGACAATGTTCTTACAGATAGTACCCATATCCGATTCGGAATTCGAAGTATTACGCAACATCGTGATAATAATGAAAAATTTCCGCAAATAAAGGGAGGCAACTTTTACTTAAAAGTGAATGGCCGTGATTTTTTGGTGCGCGGTGGCAATTACACGCCTGACCTTCTTTATAAGTACGATCCGGAACGTGAAGAAGACATTTTACGCTACATAAAGGACCTTGGCATAAACTTTCTTCGTTGGGAATCCAAAATTTACAGCGAGAACATTATCGAACTAGCCGATGAGCAGGGCATCCCGCTCATGTTTGGGTGGATGTGCTGCAACCAGTGGGAAAAATGGGACCAATGGGACAATGAATGTCATTGTGTGGCTTCCCAGAGCCTTCGCTCGCAAATCCGGATTCTTCGAAAGCATGCATCTGTATTTGTATGGTCAAACGCCAGTGATGGCAGACCACCGGACTCCATTCTACAGAAATACAACCAAGAACTTACAGAACTTCACTGGCAGAACGCTGTAGTAAATACGGTTTCTGCTTTTGCCCAAGACACAGATGGGAACCGGTTATGGGACGGCATCCGCATGGAAGGCCCTTATTGCTGGCGCCCACCCACATACTGGTTTAGTGGAAAATACCCGGCGGTTTGCGGTTCTACTGTTGAGCAGGGCGATAACGAACAAATCCCTACCCTGGAAAGCCTTAAAAAATTCATTCCGGCTGACAAACTCTGGCCAATAAACAATACTTGGTACATGCATGCAGGTGCCTGGCCAAATAATTGCTCGCTTGGCGATATTCAACTTGCTTTGGAAAAACGCTACGGACCTTCGACAAACATTGAAGACTTCGTGCATAAAGCACAGCTTGCCCATTACGAGAATGTTCGTGCCCAGTTCGAAAGCTATGCCACCTGTGGATGGCAATCGCACAAAATGACGGTGTACTGGATGCTGAACAGCCATTGGCCCTCGTTTTATGGCAACCTTATCGATTATTACCTGAGCCCGGGTGGTGTTTACTTTGGGGCTAAAAAAGGGCTTCGGCCACTCTCCGTGGTTTTCGATTCTTACGCTACAGGCGATAACAGCCAGGCTAAAATCATTGTTTTCAACCAGACTCCAAACGATGTTCACGGATTACGGGTTCGGGTTCGGGTATATGACCTCGATGGTAAAGTGCGTGACGATCGTTCTGTAGATGATATATCGGTCCCTTTCAATGGCACAAACCAGATAATGGGCCTGCCCCGGTATCCTGAGAGTACTCCTGTTTTTTTTATCCGTTGCCAGTTGTTCGATAAAAGCGGGAAACTTATCGTGGAAAACACCTATTGGAAATCGCAAAAAGATGATGATGTAGGTCCTCAAAAAAATGATTATTACACATCATTGCAACAGGAAAAATGGGCCGACATGACGGCATTAAATACCATGCCTGCTGTGAAAGCTGAAATGGAAGCACAGCAAAAAAAGGTTGCGAACGAAAGCCATGTCATAATCCGTTTGCACAACCCTTCAACACATGTTGCATTTTTTGAAAGGGCCACGATTTCTGAAACCAAAGACGGAAATGAAATCCTTCCAATTGAATACGACGACAATTATGTTACCATTTATCCAGGTGAAAGTGTTGAAATTCATGGAATTATTTGGAAGGATGTTAATCCCCGGTGGGTAAAACTCGAGGGATACAATACCAATGCGGTTTCGATACAAATTAAATAAAAGAAAATATCAAACAATATAAAACTATTTAGTTCTGGAAAAATTGAATAAATTTTAAAAAATGAAACAGATAAAAAAACAACTATTAATTACTGTGTTTCTTTCCCTTCCAATAATATCCGCATTTTCGCAAAAGGCAACAGTAGTATCGCCGAATGAAAAAATACACGTAAC
>CAYUAV010000505.1:1955-3525 GCA_964442665.1 uncultured Bacteroidales bacterium | reverse complement strand
AGTTGGGCTCTCCAAATTTTAATAAAGATGCTTTGGTACCAATCATTCCCATTTTTTCGGCTATTTCAGGATGTTGCTGAACAAATATGATGAATCCCATCATAAATGAAACAAATACAAAAAATACAATTGTAAGCCAGAATACTCTTGATTTTCGTACTTTCAGACTTTCAGTCCAAAGAGTTACCAATATACTTTTCATTTTTAGTCTCCTTTTATTTTAATTGTTCTTAAAAAATATGATTCCAGATCTTCTTCGACTACAATCAACAAAAAAGGCGGCACCTGGTTATTGACAAGAAGGGTGGCAACAGATTCAGGATTTTTAATGATTTTCTCATTCTGAATTTCAAGCATTTTATCGGATGTCTCTTTTACCGGAATGCTATTTTGAAGTAATACAGACATAGCCTGCTTATTATTTCTTGTATTCACCTTTAAACGTTTTTGACTGAGTTGTTCCAATTGACGGAAATTTAATTCCTGAATTAAGACACCATCGTGTATAATGCCTATACGGGTCGCAAATCGTGATATTTCACTCAATATGTGGCTTGATATAAAGATTGTTACACCATGATTTTTTGCAAGGTCACTTAACATTTCCCTTATTTCATAAATTCCGGCAGGATCCAGGCCATTGGCAGGTTCATCAAGAATTAAAATGTGCGGATTGTGAATCAATGCTTTGGCAACACCCAGTCGCTGAGCATTACCCAACGATAAATTTTTGGCTTTCCGATCTGCATATTCCGTTAATTTGAGTTTATCCATTATTGCATTCACAGCATTTTTATCATCAATAAATCTTAACCGTCTTATTATTTCAAGGTTTTCTCTTACGGTAAGATTGGGATAGGAATATGGAATTTCCACGAGATAGCCTGTTTCTTTCCATAATTTGGAATTACCGGCATGCACCTTTTCACCATTAATAAATGCTTCACCTTTGTTAGGTGAAATCATTCCCAGCAACATGCGAATTGTGGTGGTTTTTCCTGCACCGTTAAGCCCTAAAAAACCATAGATTTCGCCCCTGTTTACTTTCAGGGACATTTCTGAAACTGCCAGTACATCTTTGTAATTTTTAGTCAGTTTTTCAGTTCTGATTACAGTATTCATATCATTTCAATTTTATTTGCCTTCCTTGAATAACAGAACAAAATTGTAACGAATCTTTTAACGCTAAAAGTAAAATGTATCCGAAACGGACAAAATGAAAGGTGAAATGACCTGCAGGAAAGTTTAATGTTCTGACAGCCAGTTTAAAAAACCGGATACTCTGTTTTTACTGACGGTAATAGTGTTTGTAAAAGGTATGGTAAGGCCTAAAGAAAGCTTGCGGGCAAAATACTGTGATGCTTCTCTAATGGCTTTGCGATTGATAAGAAATTGCCTGTTAACCCTGTAAAAATCATCAGGCGATTCAGCTTCAATTTTATCGATAGGCTGGTTTATAGTGTATCGCTTATTTTCAAAGGTAATCAGGTGAGTAATCTCGTTTTCAATATAAAAAAGAGCAATATCACAGAGCCTGACCGGAAGGATTTTATCTTGTTTATAAACAAGG
>CAYUAV010000505.1:0-1945 GCA_964442665.1 uncultured Bacteroidales bacterium | reverse complement strand
CAGTGCCTTTTGATTCTTTCTTTTTATTCTTAAACCATTGAATGATTTGATCGAGGTTAGTAATATTCCCTGATAATTTATCTTTTAATCTGATGTATTTTTGAAATGCTGCTTCAATAGTTTTTTTGTCGAATGGTTTTAAAATGTAATCGATTCCGTTTGCATCAAATGCTTTTAAAGCATATTCATCGTAAGCTGTACAAAAAATAACAGGAGTATTAACGGGAACGGTTTTAAAAATTTCGAAACCATGAAATAGCCGAACTAACGGAATACAAAAACGCAATAATTTGTGCATCAGGAAGTATTCTTAAAATAGTTTCAGCCAGATCATCAGCCGTTAATTTTTCATCTTCAATGATGACTATTCTCATCAGATAATATTTTAATACCTACTGAAAAATCCGAATCATTTGATTGAATATTTATTTCATCGCCGGATATTATTTTATACCTCTCGGAAAGGTTTGTCAAGCCCATACCTGAAGAAGATTCTTTCGCATTTTTTTGCTGAATATTATTACTTACTGTAATCCACCCATCATGATAAAATAATTTGATACACAAAGGGGATTCGATTGTGAATGCATTGTGTTTTATCGCATTCTCCAAAAGCAGTTGAATTGAAAATATGGGTAAAATACCATCTTGTAATTCTCCGGGAATACTGACTTCAAATTGAATAGCATCTTTAAAACGTATTTTTTGCATTTCAATGTAGTCCAGACTCAGTTTTAGTTCGTCTTCAAACTTTACGGTATTAACACTGTCAAATGAAACAGAGGCTCTTAAAAAATCAGAAAGCCGTTTAAGATATGCTTCTGCAATATCGGGTTGTCTTTTAATTAATGTTTTTAATACATTCAGGGAATTGAACAGGAAATGTGGTTGTAATTGTTGTTTGAGCTTCTGATTGGCAGCTTCGATATTTTTAATTTTTAGCCGGATATTTTCAGATTCTATTTTTGTTTTTTTCTCAATAATCAGCACTAATTCCTGTATAATAAGCACCACAGTATTGATAGAAAAAACCACGAAAATCATGATCAGGATTTGTAACAGCCAGTTATTGTACTGCATATAATCAATGGTTCCGGGTTGAATGCCAAATTCTTTTATTTTCCAGTTAAGAATTTTCTGTACTTTTTCGGGATCATTGATAATAGGATTTATAAATAATCGTATAGAAAACATCAGTAGTAAACACGAGAGAAAACTCCCTATATACCTGATATTGGTTTTTTTATATAATAATGTTCTTTTATTTAAATAATACAAAAGGGCAATATTAATTAGCCAGATTAAAAAAACAAAAAAGCTAATTCCTATAACAGACGAACATAAAAGTTTAAACAAAACCATACGGGTAGTGTTTATGTTTGCTATAATTATACCAACTACATAAACTGGTCCCATTGTTATTAAACCTATGGCAGTAGATGTATAAACTGCTACACGAAAAAGTTTTTTTATTGGAATTAGGGTATTCATTATCACAAAAATAAATACAACATCTTAATTTTTAGATAAAATAATATTGAAATGGACAATTAGCTGCTTAAGATGAAAAATATTGAAAGTGAAGCAGTTCACAATTTTCAGTCAAATCTGTTATAGATCACAATTAGATTGAATGAATGAGCAGATAATTTTTTTCTCCTCTATATTTCTAAAGTTACAGTAAAATGTTTTTCGTGTAGTTGTTCTTTTTCGCTTTTGCTTTTAGCGTGTATCAGCCGTGCCGGCTTTTCCGCACTAAAGTTATTTGGAAAAACTGAACTTAGCAGCTTGCGTTCTTATCAACTGTGCTCCGTGCCCGGCATGGTTTATGACGCGGTGCTGGGCGAAGTACATTTATTTTCTATTTTTTCGCGTGGATCTAAACCCAAATCTAAGAACACCCTTAGGACATGTATCAATACATGTAGCACATAATGTACATTCC
>CAYUAV010000504.1:0-3526 GCA_964442665.1 uncultured Bacteroidales bacterium | reverse complement strand
TATATATCAAAGCTTTTTTCATTTAGTGAGTTACATTTAAATATTGGTATTATTCACTCACTGATAGGAAAGAATGACGGGGTTTCAATTGTTATTGACCAGACTGTTCATGCCATGGTAAACAATATGGGAATTGAGTTGGGAAATATATTCTTTCTTGCGGCACATACATCTCCCAGGTTTAATGCAGAAACAAATGATATATTTTGGCATAAAAATGACATACATAAGGCCATTCTTCGAAATTTCAGTAATGATCCACCCGATGGATTTGACGAACTGATTCATGAAAAAGCCCTGTATGCCAAAAACATCATTAAACAATTTGTAAAAAAACATAACATCGATCTGCTTATTGCTCACAATACTTCCCATCCCTTCAATTTCATAACTGCTGTTGGGTTGGGATATTTTATTGAAGAATTACGTGACAGGGGTGTTATCTGGCCGAAAGTGATGGTCTGGTGGCACGATTCATATTTTGAGAGGGCTCAGTTCAGTAATCCTAACCATGTAATAAAGAAATATCTTAAATATCTGCCTGGAACCGAAATTGATGGCATAGCCTTCATTAATAAATCACAGCCTGAAATTGCCCAAAAACTTTTTAAATCGTTAAACTATCCTCAGACTGAAAAGTTTTTTAAAGACCGGATTATTGTAGTTCCTAATACAAGCAGTATTGATTGGGAATGGGAAAAGTTACCATGGAACGGAGATCATCTGCTAGCTCCGCCGCTTGATAATTATAACGATACCTTCCTGCGCGATATTGGCCTGATTTGTGAAATTGAGAATCGGGGCTTTACGTTAAATGATACTTTAATATTATTACAGCATACACGAATTGTGCCCAGGAAAAAAATCGAAGTGGCTATCGATTTTGCCTTCAGATTGGAGAAACGATTTAAAAAAGAAAAGAAACGAAAATGTATTGTACTTTTAGTAAGTGGACATTCCGGTGATGAACAGGTAGAATACAAAAAATTTCTGAGCGATTATTATGAAAATCTGCTGAAAGAGAATACAAACTCGGATGTAGTGCTGATATTTGGTGAAAGCAGGATACTAAGTCACCGTGATATAATTGTCGATAAAAAGTATTATAATTTTTATGAAATACCTGCAATTATTGCCTCTCTTGGCGGAATGGGCACGTATTTCAGTGAAATTGAAGGTTTCGGGAATAATTTACTTGAAATGGTTTCATTTGGTCTTCCGGTTGTAATAAATAAGTACGATGTATTCCGGTCGGATATTGAGGAACTTGGTTTTCATTTTCCATCCATTGAACATGGTAAACTGACGGATGAAATTGTTAATCAAGCGTATGAAATTATAACCAGTTATAAAGTCAGGAATGAACTGGTACGGCATAATCTCGGAGTGCTTAAGAAAAAACTGGATCACAGAATAATTTCGGAAAAACTTAAACCACTTGTAATAAAAATGTTTACAAGGATATTGAATATGGAATAGATCCAATCAATGTTAAACCTAATAAACCAATCAAATGGGTGATTTTTATCAGAATGGAGTAGTAACGACCCTTCATAATTTACGCAAGAGGCCTTATGAAGAAATGGAAGAACAATTATTAAGTTTTTCAAAAAACAGGCCTATGACCCTTATCCTTCCATGCTTGTATTCCGAGTTGGAGGGTCCGGCACTGGAAAACATCCTTCACGAATTAGCCAAAGTACCCTATCTGCAGGAAATCATTATCGGGCTGGATAAAGCCAATAAAGAAGAGTTTACTTATGCTAAAAAATACTTTAACCGTCTGGGGCAGCATCACCGCATTTTATGGAACGACGGTCCCCGGATGAGAGCACTTGATAAATTACTGATCGACGAAAACATTGCACCACGCGAAATGGGAAAAGGAAGAAATGCATGGTATTGTTTTGGTTATTTTAATGCTTCCGACCGTTCGGAGGCTGTTGCTTTGCACGATTGTGATATATTAACATATTCACGCCTGATGCTGGCCAGGTTGTTCTACCCGGTTGTTGACCCAACGTTTAATTTCAAATTCTGCAAAGGTTACTATTTTAGGGCCGATGATAAGAAGCTGAACGGAAGGGTTGCACGTTTATTGGTTACACCTTTGCTGCGGACATTAAAGAGGTTTTTCGGCAACGATTATTTCCTGGAATATCTTGATAGTTTCCGGTATCCTTTGGCCGGTGAATTCAGTATGCGGGCGGATGTTACAAAAACCATACGCATTCCGAGCGATTGGAGCCTGGAAATCGGAATACTTTCCGAAGTAATTCGTACCAATGCTATCGGCCGGATTTGTCAGGTCGATATTGGTGACCGGTATGACCATAAACATCAAATTCTTTCTGAAGATGATCCGAATGCCGGATTATCCAAGATGAGCACGGAAATTTCAAGGGCTATTTTCGCCAAACTGGCCACTAACGGTATTGTATTTTCACGAGGCCTGATACGATCTATAAAAGCAACGTATTATCGTGTAGCTCTCGATATTCTGGATCAGTATTATTCAGATGCTGTTTTAAATGGCCTCACACTCGACAGACATGTGGAGGAACAGGCGGTGGATTTATTTACAACCAATGTATACAGGGCAGGAGAAATGTTTCTCGATAATCCGATGCAGGTCCCCACAATTCCGAGCTGGAAACGCGTGATCAGTGCTATCCCTGATTTTTACAACCGGCTTCTGGAGGCTGTTGAACTGGATAATGCCTGATTTTCGGGCTTAATCTGAGAGCTGTAAGACACGACATTGATAAAAACAAAGACAGTGTCTGGTCATCACTATACTCCCGGATTTGCCAAATAATGATTGATTGTTCAGAACCGATGGATAAAACCTTATTAGCGAAAAAATTAACAGGCAGGTTAACTAAAATCTACAATTCTTTTCCATTTACCCAGAAGCTGTTTACAGATTTGCTGAATGCTATTGACAGAACAAAAAAAATCGTTGATACTGATGATAAGAAATGGAGTGAAGAAAGTATTTTTTTAATTACTTATGGCGACAACATAATCAGAAAGGGAGAAAAGCCTCTTGTAACTCTGCATAAGTTCCTTCAAAAATACATTAAGAATTCAATCAGTCATGTCCATATATTGCCATTTTTTCCCTACAGCTCTGACGATGGTTTTTCAGTAATCGATTACCGGCATGTAAATCCTGACCTTGGATCATGGGATGACATTTTGGAGATAGGTGGAAACTACCATCTTATGTTCGATCTGGTTATTAATCACATATCGCAAAAGAGTAATTGGTTTCAAAACTATTGTAAGGGGGTTGAACCCGGTAAAGGTTATTTTATTGAAACCGATCCCGAAAGTGATCTGTCAAAGGTGGTGCGTCCCCGCAATTTACCTCTGCTTACGCTCTTTGATACGGCTTCCGGACCGAAATATCTGTGGACCACATTTAGTGCCGATCAGATCGACCTGAACCTTAAAAATCCATATGTATTGTTAGAAATACTATACGTGTTTTTATTGTATATAGAGAAAGGCGCCAGAGTTA
>CAYUAV010000503.1:0-3531 GCA_964442665.1 uncultured Bacteroidales bacterium | reverse complement strand
ATAAGTGATGGGACAAGGACCTATAACATTATTACAAATCTGGAAAAAAATTATAACTCTAATTGCGAAGAGTTGATCCGCTCTTACGAAAAATCGCTTACCCTTGCAACTATCGACGAAAACTGGAAAGAGCATCTCAGGGAACTGGACGACCTGAAACAATCGGTTCAGAACGCGACATACGAACAGAAAGATCCGTTGCTGATCTATAAATTCGAATCGTTCGAACTGTTTAGAAATATGATCGATCTTATTAATAAAGAAGTGGTCAATGTTCTGATGAAAGGACAATTACCATTACAGGATCCGAGTGAAGTACGCCGGGGCGAAGCTCCGAGAAGAACCAATATGAATAACCTCAGAGCCAGTAAAAGCGAATACGGATCATCTTTCGATCGCGGATCAGGCGACGGGGCCCCGCAACGGCAACAACAGAAAGTTCAGCCTGTAAGGGTCGAAAAGAAAGTAGGCAGGAACGATCCGTGTCCCTGCGGGAGCGGGAAGAAATATAAAAATTGTCACGGTAAGGTGAGTGTCGATGCAGGGTAATGATGCATATTGAAAGCTAAGAGACTAGTTGAACAAATTAATTTCGGTTTAACTTGAGTTATGTAAATTATAATGAGTAACATAAAATTGAACTGAGTATATTACACACCTCCTATATCCCCTCTCGAGAGGGAGATTACAGGGGGTGTGTATTATTCTTGATGAATAATTAAAATGTAAATTCCTTTTAACTTGATATTATTATATAAACCGAACATTTCAAATTCACGCAGTTTTCTTCGCATACTGGGACAGGTAATATTACTTATGCTACTGAATTCAGTTAAATTATACTCAACTTTACATCCCGATTCACCAACAACCATATATTTATTTCCGGGACAGGGTTCTGACCATCGGATCTTCGGCAAGCTTAATATTTGCGATGGATATACGATGGTAAATATACGTTATCCGGTCCCACAAAGGAACGAGACCATGAGTTCGTATGCTTTAACACTTGCCGGACAAATTGATACGACAGTACCCTATATTATTATTGGTGTTTCTTTGGGGGGCATGATCTCAACCGAACTTTCCGATTATCTTGATCCACATACAACGATCATTATTTCAAGTGCGAAGAGCAGGTCGGAAATACCTTGCCGGTATCGGTTTTTAAAATATTTCCGGATATATAAAATTATACCTGCACCGCTTTTTAAAATAGGAGCACTAATTGCACAGCCTTTATTTGAACCCGATCGGAAGAACGAAAAAGAAATATTCATCAGCATGCTGAAGGCAAAAAATCCGGTATTCTTAAAACGAAGTACGGAGATGATTGTAAACTGGGACCATACTAAGAATAATAGAAATATCATTCATATTCATGGAACCGGCGACCATACTTTGCCTTACAGAAGAATAACAGCAAATTATACAATACAGGGCGGGTCGCATATGATGGTGCTGACCTGTGCAGACGAAGTAAACAGGATAATTAATTCCATTCTTGATAAGAAGGAATTTTAGAGCAAAAATTGTTGATACAGTATATAAATTATGTTAATACCTAATTCCCGGACAGAATTTTATGATTTCCTCAAACATCTTTAAACTATTATAAATCATTAATTAAACTATGCAATTTGCAGAATTCGGACTTAACCGGCATCTTCTTGAGGCACTATCCTATATGGGTTTTGAAAAACCAACTCCTATTCAGATCAGTTCTATTCCCGAGATTATTGCAGGCAACGATCTGATTGCTAACGCTCAGACCGGAACCGGCAAATCGGCTGCTTTTCTGTTGCCTATATTAAATAAAATTGCCGAACGGGGATCGGCCGGTGAAGGTATTAACACTTTAATAATTGTGCCTACACGCGAGCTGGCAATTCAGATCGAACAGCAAATACAGGGCTTTGCCTATTTTGTTCCTGTTAGCTCTATTGCTATTTACGGAGGTGGCGATGGAACGGCCTGGGACCAGGAGAAAAAGGTATTTCTCGAAGGGGCCGATATAATAGTAAGTACACCCGGCAAGTTCATCAGTCATTTAAACCTGGGTTATGTCAATCTGAAATCGGTTGAACACTTTATTCTTGACGAAGCTGACAGGATGCTGGACATCGGTTTTTACGAAGATATAATGCGTATTGCGTCGCATTTGCCCAAGGTCCGGCAAACCCTTATGTTCAGTGCTACTATGGCGCCAAAAATCCGCAGTCTGGCCCGCCATATACTTAAAAATCCTGTCGAAATCAGCACGGCCATTGCAAAACCCGCCGATGGTGTTTTACAGGCTGTATATCTGGTACATGAAGAACAGAAAATTCCGTTGATAACAGATCTTATTGCCGACAAACCGGAGTATCAATCCATTTTAATATTCTGCTCCACAAAAAAAAAGGTATCGGAAATTGCGCAAGTGTTGAAGCGCAAAGGTGAAAAAGTCGAAAATATTTCATCGGATCTTGAACAAAAGGAGCGGGGAGAGGTGCTGAACCGCTTCAAATCGAGGGAGCTGAGAATTCTTGTGGCAACCGACGTTCTGAGCAGGGGAATTGATATAAAGGATATTAACCTGATCATAAATTTTGATGTTCCGCAGGACGCCGAAGATTATGTACACCGTGTAGGGCGGACTGCCCGGGCCGATAAAACCGGGGTAGCCATTACCCTGGTTAACGAAAACGATATGTTCCGGTTCCATCGTATCGAAGAATTGATCGAAGCCAGCGTTATTAAGCTGAAAGTACCTGCTGAGCTGGGCGAAAGTCCTCAGTGGAACCCAAACATGCGCTGGAGAAGGAATACCGGTGCTAAATATGCAAATAAATCCAAAAGTACAGGTCATAAAAGATATGCAGGACGAAATAAGAGGAAGTAATTATGATGCTAGACTTAGGCATTAATATTAAATAAACCTTTAAAAAAATAGGGTAATAAATTGTGAAAAAATTTTACAGTTGTGGGAAGAAAAAATAAAAAAATCTATCTTTATTTTACATAACATCAAAACCAGTGACTATGAAACAAACTTTACAGGAAAAACGCAATTTAGCGTTACGATTGACCGGTTATACTGCTTCCGCAGGAGCGTTGCTTGCTCTTAATCCCCTGGTACAGGGCCAGGTGGTTTATTCCGGAATACAAAATATTCAGTTGACAATGCCCTCCGATTATACCGAGATTGATATGGATGGTGATCTGATCTCTGATTTTGGACTCAGTATTGGAGGCTCTTCCAGCTATTCAACTTTTACTAATTCGAATGGAACATTCCATACCTGGAATGGTTATGGATGGGCCGAAATGTTTAATGCCAGGACCGATGGCTATCTGAACAGCTGGATTACCCGATTGACTACAATTGCAAGCTATTCCGGTTATTATAGTAGCTATACATATTTCTATTATTATCCTATTCTTAATGGGTTGGGAGGAGGAGTATTGGTAGATTCAGCGCAAACTATGTGGAGCAACCTGACCTATCCATACTATCCCGGAGCTCTTGGGTTAGGCTATCTTTATTCA
>CAYUAV010000502.1:0-3532 GCA_964442665.1 uncultured Bacteroidales bacterium | reverse complement strand
CTACTTTTAACACATCGCGCTCGCCTAGTACCACGGGGATTTCCTTTATTTCCCTGGCTGTAAGCCGTTCGATTCCCATTTGTGTACTTTTCACCCTGTCGTATTTCTGTGCACTTATAATGACTTCCTCGAGTTCCACAAGTTTTGGTTCGAGATGTAAAACAGCCGATCCGCCGGATCGTATATACAGATTATACTTATGCGGAATTTTATCGATACTGCTTACAACAAGCGTATATTCTCCAATGGGAAGGGAGAATTGAAAGTTACCCTTATTATCGGTTACGACCCCGGTTTTTAATTCTTCGATATATAATGTAGCTCCGATAACAGGTTCGCCGCTTTTGCTGTCTTTAACCACCCCGCTGAATACAGCCTTCCGGTTTGAATTTCCGAAATTTTTACTGCCAACGATCAATGTATCGTTAATGTATTCGCGCCTTGTGTTTATGAAATTTTGTGTTTCGGCCTGGTACACTACTTCAATTTCCGATGGAGAAGTCTCTGAAACCAACAAAGCAGGGAGTTCACATACTATGGGCGATCCCCGTGTAATATAATAATTATTCCGGTTGTCGCAGGTTACACTGATCCCGTACTCGCGGAATTGACTTTGCAATTCACGGAGCATTACCAGCGAATCGCGGACAATATGTATGGGGATATCGGGTATACTATCGGGGTAATAATAAAAATGAATGTCCGGATTTATTTCAAGCACCTTTACGAATGCCGAAAAACGAAGATCATTCAGACGTTCCGGAAGGTATACATCCATACATTGTCCGAAACAATCGGGCAGAATAAATAATAATCCCAGGCCAATCTTTATTTTCCGTGCCATATTCATTTGTTCATTCCTGAAATTTCATCAGCATAGCGGCAGAGCACTTTAAGATCATTTTTTTCAGCCTTCCTGAACTGAATATGTTGTTGCCTCATAAATTGCCTGATCTCTTTTTTGTGGGATTCAAAATAATGAAGAAAATTTTTCTTTGCCGGACAAGCCGTCAGTTTATTATTTTGAATGATATACAGCACTGATACTTGTTTTGTATATGCCCCATAAGGATTAATCGCATTGTAATTCCTGACAAATTGCTTGCTATGTTTCATCACATACAATAAATCGCCCGCAAATACCACTTCATAAAATCCTTTTGTCTGAATAAGGCTGTTGACTTTTTGAAGATTTACAAAAAAATGATCATCAAACCTGAGAGAATCGATCATATCATTATCGGCATATATAAAATCAGTTTTACCCTGAGGATTTATTACCTGAAGAATTATAATATCCTGTTCAATATTGTATTGAATTGTCAATCCTGAATAACTGCGACCGTTACTATAGATTACAGCCTCTTTCCATACAGGTGAATTGAAATAAGGATCTCCGTTTGCTTTTATGTTCCGGTAGGTATATTTACGACCCTGGAAAACAAAATCATCGGAACCATAAATCTTCCGGGTATAGCTGGTCAATTCATCCTTACACAAGGTATTATTATTGCTTTGAGAAGATACTATTACCGGGATATAATACAGCGATATCAGTAAGATGATACGAACCGGCAAACCACTATGATATATTGGCATTCGGTGAAAGAGTTAAAGAGTACGGAATAAAACACTAAAAGTAAAAAAATATAAAGAATTGCTCCATGATTTTTGTTTCATGGTTTATTTGAGAACAAATCTCTGTAATAAAATTCAATAATAGAGTCCTGATTTGAATTTGTTACCCATACGAATAAGGAAAATTCTAAAATAATTTGAATTATTAGCACGGATTTTTTTGTTTTTTTCGTTTCAACGATTATATTTATAAGCCGTTATGTGATTATTTATTAATCACAAAATGAATGCAATGCCTTGTTTTTCCCAGTTATTGGAAAGAGGGGATGAACTAATTGGGAGTGACGGGGCGGAGCTTTAAAAAAAGAGTTATGGAAAAGAATTATACACATCAGGCAATCAGCAATTTAGACTCGGCTCTTTATGTAACAGAAGGACCGAAATTTTCCTACCGGAATCATAGGAACGATGAAATTCCTGTTCAGATTACACCCTGTATTCACAAGGGGGAGAAACGACTTAAGGTGAAATTCCGTTATGATGGGGATATGATCCGGCGTATCCGTGAAATACCAGGATGCCTCTGGAGTGCTACCATGGTCTGCTGGCATATGCCGGAGAACGAGACAAGTTATAGTAAATTAAAGGAGTTATTTCATTGGGATGGTCCAATAAAAACTCCGGCATCTGATTCGTTACATACCAGGGATAGAAGATTAGAAGTGGAATTACATATAAATCCTGAGGAAAAGATCATCTACATAAAAATGCCATTTCATGAAGTGTACGTCGGTAAAATCAAAGCAATACATGGTTCATGGTGGCACCCCGGGGCAAAATTGTGGTCAGTACATTATGATGCTGTCAATTTACGATTATTAAAAAAGATCTTTTCGGATGGAAATTGTCATTTGACGCAGATACGAATCAATGAATCCTATTTCGAAAGCAAAGCTCACAAGATACCTTATAAAAAGGAATATTTTCCTGAGAATTACCTTACACAATTGCAGCTTGAAAACAAAAGCAGGCGCACGATAGAAGTTTACACAGGATTTATCAGTCAGTTTCTTGCGAATTTCAGTGGAAGAAAGCCTGAAGAGATATCGGATGAAATGATTAGGGAATATATTTACGACCACAGAATTAATAAAGGCTATTCGGAATCGTATCAAAACCAATTAGTAAGTTCGATCCGTTCATTCTACCGCACTCAATATCACCGGGAATTTGCGGAAGGTGTTCTGCCACGACCCAAGAAGAGCAAATATTTACCCAAAGTAATTCCACGTGAAGATATACAACGAATGATTGACTGTTGCAGAAATCAGAAGCACAAGATGATTATTTTAATGTTATACGGTTTTGGATTACGGTTGAATGAACTGGTCAGTTTGCGTATCCGCCAAATCAATTTTGACAGGAGGCACTTAATTGTGATTGAAGGAAAAGGAAGAAAAGACAGGATACTTCCAATTCCCAAAATAGTAATTCCGGATATAAAAAAGTATCTTCGAAGTTATCTGCCCAGGGATTATTTTATTGAAGGGCAATATGGAGGAGCCTATACGGGTTCCAGTATTCAGAAGGTTGTTAAGAGCCTAGCAAAAGAAGCCGGTATTAAGATTAAAGTAACACCTCATATACTGAGACATTGTTATGCCACTCATTTACTGGAGCGGGGAACTGATCTGCGATATATTCAGAATTTGCTGGGTCATAAGAGCAGCAAGACTACTGAGATCTATACCCATGTAAGTATGGGGAAATTAACTGAGCTTTCAAATCCTTTGGAAGATTTGAAATTTTAAATGAAAAGGTGTAAAATTAAACAGAAAAACTTCCGCTTTATCCGCTATTTTAGAACAATAAGCGGAAAAAAAGTCAACTTATATACTAGTTGTAAGTAATTGCGGCCAAAAAATGTAAAAGTCTTATCCCTCTTTCGAATCGT
>CAYUAV010000501.1:0-3538 GCA_964442665.1 uncultured Bacteroidales bacterium | reverse complement strand
GCCTGAACCGAATAACGTAGCGGCAGCTTTTGAAAACTGCTCTTTAAATTCACTAAATGAGCCAAAGCTTATTTTAATGGCGGTTGCCAGGTAACTTTTAGGCTCTCCCCCGCCACCGGATTTGAATGAATTAAAATAAAAATTGTGATTCCATACTTGTGCACCATTGTTGAATATACCACCATCTGCTTCCTTTACAATAGTTACTAAAGTCGCTTTCTCAAACCGGGTACCCTGAACAAGTTTATTCAGGTTAGTTACATATGCCTGATGGTGCTTACCATAGTGAAACTCCATGGTTCGTTTATCGATCACAGGATCAAGAGCATCTAACTCATAGGGTAATTTTGGTAGTTCAAAAGCCATGGTTATTAGTTTTTATATGTTCAATAATTAAGCTATAAGCTTATACCAAATATCGTTAATTTATATGAATAATAGCTCAGATATAATGAGAAACAAAAAAACCCTCAGACTGAGTTCTGAGGGCTCTGAGATAAACCAACTTAACAGTTTAGTTTATAGTTATTCTTTAGCCTTTAAATCTTGAAGCTACTTCGTTCCAGTTAATTACATTCCAGAAAGCTGAAATGTAATCAGGACGGCGGTTTTGATAAAGAAGGTAATACGCATGTTCCCATACATCAAGTCCGAGAATAGGTGTGCCCTTAACTCCTGGCAGGTCCATTATAGGATTATCCTGATTTGGAGTTGAAGTTACTTTAAGTCCGTTGTTGGTTTTAACAAGCCATGCCCACCCTGATCCGAATCGTGTGGCTGCTGCATCAGAAAATTCTTTTTTGAAATTATCGAACGAGCCAAAGTCCTTCCTGATGGCATCGGCAAGATCACCTTTTGGCTCTCCGCCTCCTTTTGGACCCATAACTTTCCAGAAAAGGCTATGATTATAAAATCCGCCTCCATTATTACGAATGGCAGAAGAGAGCGAACTTACTTTTGCAAGTACAGATTCGATCGATTCTTTTTCAAGATCGGTACCCGAAACGGCAGCATTTAGTTTTGAAGTATATGCTGCATGATGCTTTGTATGATGAATCTCCATAGTTCGGGCGTCAATATGAGGTTCAAGTGCTGAATAAGCATAATCCAGTTTTGGTAATTCGAATGCCATAATTCTTTATTTTTTGGTTAGCATATTTTATTTAGAATAATTCTAAATAATATTCTAATGAAGAAACCATATTTAGCACAAAAAGTTCAAATGATATTATGATTACTTATTTATGAGATCAGGTGTTTTTATCGATTCGGTAAGTTAAGGGAATCCTGCAATCCGGGTAATTCAGAAATCTGAAAATATTTTGAAAAATGTTCATTAAAACTACTATCTTGGAAAGTTTTTCACAAAAAAGTAATATGTTACTTCTATACAATATAGGCATCAGATCATACTACTTCTTATTATTATTGGCCTCTTTATTTAACCGTAAGGCCCGTGCATGGATTAAAGGAAGAAGGGAATGGGAAAATAAACTCAGGGAGGATTTCAGAACACCTACTCCTGTTATTTGGTTTCACGTTTCATCTTTGGGGGAATTTGAGCAAGGACGGCCAATTATCGAAGCATGGAAGCAAGATAATCCTGATTATAAGATACTATTGACCTTTTTTTCATCATCAGGATATGAATATAGAAAGGATTACGAAGCAACAGATTATGTTCATTATCTACCTCTTGATACCCGAAGGAATGCGAGGAAATTTATTGAGATTGTTCAGCCAAAACTTGTAGTATTTATCAAGTATGAATTCTGGTATCACTTCCTGTATGAGGCAAAGCGTTCTGGGGCCCGTGTTATTCTGGTTTCTGCTATATTCAGGGCCGAGCAGTTCTTTTTTAAGTTTTATGGCCGATGGTACCGCAAGGTACTTTACTTTTTCAATCAGATTTTTGTTCAGGATGAAAATTCAGTTGATTTGTTAATGCAATTAGGAGGCCTGAATATCAGTCTGGCCGGAGATACACGTTTTGATAGGGTAGCCAGGATTGCTCTTCATCCCCGGCAAATTGACACAATTGAAAAATTTACCGAAGGAAGATTTACATATATATTTGGTAGTACCTGGAGAAAGGATGAAGATATCCTGGTTCCTTATATAAATGCATGTAAGACGGATTCGTGTTTCATTATAGCTCCTCATGAAATTGGGACAAACCATATCCAACAGTTAGTGAATAGGTTACATAAACGTGTTGCTCTGTTTTCCCTGGCTTATGGAAAGAGTTTATCCGAAGCACGGGTACTGATTATTGATAATATTGGATTGTTATCTTCAATATATCAATATGGAAATACGGCATATGTAGGAGGGGGATTTGGGAAGGGGATACACAATATTCTTGAACCCGCTGTTTATGGAATGCCTGTGGTTTTCGGACCCCGGTTTAAAAAATTCCGCGAAGCCGTTGCATTGATTAGAGAGGGTGGGGCATTTTCAGTTCATTCGTATGAGGAACTTAAACAGATATTTGATAAGCTTAAAGAGGATAATCATGCACTGACATCCGCCTCAGAATCGACAAGGCAGTTTGTTCAAAGAAATCTGGGTGCAACACAGGCTATCCTGAATTATTTAAAGAAAAGCTGACGTTTGGTTGAGCAATTATTTCAATCAATAATTGATATTTGTATCGTGTAATCCTTAACCTATCCGGATATCTTATCAGAAGAAGTGTTTTCGACACTTTAAGGCAGCCCATGGAGGGGCTTCTTTTCTGGTGATAATAAGAAAACTACAGAATAACCAAATTAGCAGGTAATCATTAATTTTAATCCTGGTATGAACAGTTCAGTATAAATAGGGTTTCGAGGGGTACTTACATTAAACATGAACGAGTAATTTTGTTTTCGAAATAAAATAACCATGTTTTCATCCGAGCATTTAGATTCATTTGATTTTATTGCTATCCCAGGTATTATTTGTGACAGGATAAGAAATTTTTTTCAACAATATTCGTCTGCTTATCGAAAAGAAAATGATCCCGTATATAACCGGCATATGGAGCTGAAACAAATTCATATTGAGAAAGTATGCCATGAAATAAAAAATCTCGGGTCGTTTCTGGGCATGAAAAATAATGAGCTGGCATTCGCTGAAATAATTGCATTATTACACGATATTGGCCGTTTTGAACAATTCGACCGATACAGAACTTTTTCGGATGCTGAATCCGAAAATCATGCTGAGATTGCTTTACATATCATAGAAAAAGAAGATTTGTTGCATGGTATTGATGAGTTGGCAGGACGAGTAATTCTGCAATCAATTCTGAGTCACAACCTGCCTGTGGTACCTGAACATGAACTTCCGCTAATCAATTTTTATTCCCGGTTATTACGCGATGCCGATAAACTTGATATTTGGCGTATAACTCTCGAGAACAATATTTTCCATAAAATCAATACTGATTTTCTGTCAGGAATTTATAAAGTACCGGATTCACTATTATCATGCTTTGAACGGCAACGGATTATTACTCTCGATATGGTGAATTCTTTTTATGATTCCGTTCTTT
>CAYUAV010000500.1:0-3538 GCA_964442665.1 uncultured Bacteroidales bacterium | reverse complement strand
AAGGAAACGGTAATAAGGATTGAGAAGTATTCCATTATTGGATTATTAGCATTTTTGACAATTCTCTTTGTAGTAAGTATCACACTGGGTATCACTGATCAGGGCACTGAAAATCCTCCGTCCTCAAATGAGATAATTGAATATGCACAGTCTTTTTTACCGGGGGAATCAATGGAAGCACTTGGGACCAGTCTGGATTGTTCCGGATATACCAAAGCCGTATACAACCACTATAAAATACACCTGCCGGCATCTTCAACCGGACAATATTCAAAAACCATACGGCTTGAAAAGGAAGCTATGGAACCAGGTGATTTGCTTTTTTTCAATACTTCGGGCACCGGGATTTCACATGTCGCTATATCTCTGGGTAATAAAAGGTTTATTCATTCACCGGGTAAAAGAAAAATAGTCTGCATCGATTCCATTGAACAATTATACTGGAATAAACGATTTATAAGCGCAGGAAAAATTAATTTTAATCCCTCAAAATAATGCGGCAAAACTATATGCGATTCAAATCATTTCTTTTGGGATTCGTACTTATTATTTCAGGTTGTGCAACAAAGGTCGAACCCTCACAAAAAGTTAAAAATATTATTCTTATGATTGGAGATGGTATGGGCTTGAGCCAGATATATGCTGCATATACTGTTGATAAAGGAAACCTGAATCTTGAAAAAGCGACCTATATCGGATTCTCAAAAACCTATTCGGCTAGTGATTATATAACGGATTCGGGAGCCGGGGCCACGGCAATTTCCAGTGGAGTGAAAACCAGGAATCATTCGGTTGGAGTCGATCCGGATGGATTGCCGCTTAAAACCATACTTGAAAGTGCTGAAGAACATGGATTGTCTACTGGCTTGATTGCTACCAGTTCGATCACACACGCCACACCGGCATCGTTCATTGCCCACCAGGTTAGCCGGGATGAGAACCTGCAAATTGCAGAAGATTTTATCGGCAGCGGGATCGATATTTTTGTCGGTGGTGGCCGGAAATTTTTTGAAGACAATGAGAGTAAAATCAATGTCTCCGATATCCTGCGAAGTAAAGGTTATGAGATTGTATATAAACTTGATGATGTTAATCCGGATGACACACTCAGCACAGGTTGTCTTGTCGCTGATGATGAATTGCCAAAAATGCTCGAAGGACGGGGTAATTTTCTTCCCGAAGCTACTGCTGTTGCGCTTACAAAACTATCACAGAATAAAAAGGGATTCTTCATAATGATCGAAGGATCGCAAATTGACTGGGGAGGACATGACAATGATATTGACTATGTTGTTACTGAGACACTTGATTTTGACAGGGCAATCGGTGTTGCATTCAATTTTGCCGATAAGAATCCCGGTACACTGGTAATTGTTACCGCCGACCATGAGACCGGAGGATTATCTATAACAGGGGGAAATCTTGCATCAGGCAAAATAACCACACATTTCAGTGTCAGGGATCATACGGCCGTTATGGTACCTGTTTTTGCTTACGGTACCGGCGCTGAAGAATTTGCCGGCATGTATGAGAACACGGAAATTTATCATAAAATGATGAAATCGTATGAATTCGGGGAATAGTAAAAAATAAAAACTGATTTGAAAAGAATATTACAGGGAATATTTATTGCCACTGCTTTGGCAGGATGCTCGCAATTAAATAATGATTTGAATACGTTGGAAGGAAAAATTGAGAAGATTTTTGATTTGCCCGATCAGTTAACCGAATCATCGGGAATTATTATTATCGATTCGCTTGTATGGTCGTTTAACGATAGTGGTAATGAGCCACTGCTCATAGGAGTAAGTTTACTGGATGGCCATATCGTTAAGAAGGTTTTTCTGCAAAATGCAGATAACAATGACTGGGAGGATATTACTCAGGATACGCTGAATATCTATATCGGGGATATCGGAAACATCTCCGGCAATCGTAAGAATCTTGCTATATACATATTATCAAAGGACAGCATTGATGTTGAATCTTACCAAACTCATACTGTTGAGAAAATAACTTTCAGTTATGAAGATCAGGATGATTTTACACGTCAGTATCATGCGACGAAATATGATTGTGAAGCCCTGTTTAATCTGGGAGATTCTATCTTTCTGATGACGAAAGACTGGATACATAACCATACATCGGTTTATTGGCTCCCGAAATTACCAGGAGATTATGTAGCAAAAAAGATATATGAATTCGATTCGGAAGGTCTAGTTACGGGAGCGAGTTACAGAGCAGATACCAGGCAGTTGATACTATGCGGTTACTCTGACTATATACCCTTTGTTACGAAAATAAATCTGGAACATATTACTGATCTCCCCGATCTGCGGATAAAACGCTATGAATTGATCACCGATCCCGGTGTACAAATTGAAGGTGTTGCCTGTAATGGCAATCAAATCTACCTTTCATCAGAGAATTCGATTGAAAAGCAAGCCTTATATCGCTTTGTTATAAATTAGGGAATAAAATCCCTGATAATTGAGTAATTTGCTATATAAATTATAAATACATTGCTATGTATCGTTTACTGATTTTTATACTATTCATTATCCCGTTATCTGCCTCCGCCCAGCGACCCTATAAAACTGAATCGAAAAAAGCTATCCGCTTATACGAGGAAGGCCTTGATGATTATAACATGCAATACTATACAATGGCCGAGCAGTGTTTACTCGAAGCCATTAAAACCGATGAATCTTTTCAAAACGCTTATCTTGTTCTTGCTGAGGTATACTGGGAACAGCGTAAGTATGACCAGGCTATTGAATACTATGATAAGGGTCTGCAAATCGATTCATCGTTTTATCCGAGAGGGTATTATAATAAAGCCGGACTTGAAATAAAGGCAGGCCGATACGAAGATGCCCTGAATAGCTTCAAGACTTATCTGAAACTCGAACCTGACGAGCCCAAATACAGCGAACTGGCCCGAAAAGGTATCCGGCAGGCAAAGTTTGCCATGCATGCAATACAAAACCCGGTCCCTTTTCAACCTGTCAATCTCGGACCAAATGTTAACACACGACAGGACGAATACTGGCCTTCGCTTTCTGCTGATGGACAAACGCTGGTCATCACAAGGCTTGTTGATATTTATGATATCGTCATGGGTAACCGTGCCCAGGAAGATTTTTTTTACAGTCATTTTGAAGATGGTGAATGGAAACTCATGAGAAGTGTCGGCAGTTCATTGAACACTATCGATAATGAAGGTGCACAGTCGATCTCGGCAAACGGTAAACTAATGGTCTATACGGTGTGTAACAGAAAAGGTGTTATCGGACGCTGCGATATTTATTACTCCGAGAAAGAAGGTGATGAGTGGTCGCAACCTAAAAATATGGGACTTGCTATTAATACTACCTATAAAGAAACACAACCCAGCCTGAGTGCTGATGGAAAAACGATTTACTTTGCCAGCGACCGTCCGGGAGGTAAGGGTGAACTCGATTTGTGGGTCAGTCATCGTAACGATGATGGCACATGGCAAACCCCGGTGAACCTGGGAGATTCAATAAACACTCCC
>CAYUAV010000499.1:0-3556 GCA_964442665.1 uncultured Bacteroidales bacterium | reverse complement strand
CGGATATTCCTGAAGAATCCGCGAAGTTGTTTTTTTAATCTCATTGGGCTTCTCCAGATCAAATGGTGCAAAAACAGCTTTACCTCCAAAGCTTCCGCAGGCAGCAATAACCTGTTTCAGCTTTTCTTCATCGCGATCGGAAAGGATAACAATAGCATTTTTCTGAGCGTATTCATAGGCTAATGCTTCACCAATTCCCGATGCAGCACCTGTAATCCATACTGTTTTACCCGTATAATCCATTAACAAGAATATCTAAAATGACCATGAAAATACAAATCTTTTTGTATTCGTATTTCGTGAACCCCATTTTATCATAATTAGTTATTAACTATTTTTTCGGTCAGCAGTACAATTTTATCGTATGCCGATTTAAGTTTTACCGTGTCAGAATTCTTTTTCCGGATTAAAAATGAATAACGTATCCGGGCCCAGGCCTTAATAATAAAACTCCTGTATTCCAAGGCAAATATACCCGATGAAGGTAATGTAATCAGATACAGAATTTTAATCCACCATACAGGAAGAAAGATCATCGATACAACAAACAGAATCACATAGTAAATGATCAGGAGAGCAAATCCGGCTCCCCATTTTGCCGTACTGAAAAACTGCTTATCCCTTATTCCCCTGGTAAATCGGACAGGTATAAAAAAATGTGGCCAGTTATTGAATAAACCCAGGAGTACTAACGGCCATGCAATTACTGAAAAAAGAATTGCCAGTAAATTCCCAGTAATACTATACTTTTTTTTCTTCGGAACCCAATTGCGAAAATTAAGTTTTTTGCGCAAACCGATATATTCAATATATACCCTTTGCAATTTTTCAATCTTACCTTTTTGGTTTTGCATACATTCATCAAGCTTTTCTATTAACTTTTTATCGGCAAGAAATTCATTATACAGATCACCGGTTTTTAAACCCAGTTTCCGGCACATTTTATCTCGGAAAATGCTTCTCATATCCATATACAAATCGTAAAATTCTTCCGTTTCAATATGAATCATATATTTTTTCATCTCTGCTGAAAGACGCTCCCGTAAAAGGTTAATTGCAGGCGTTGGATTCTCTTCATAGATATTCCAATAATCGCTGACCTCGATAGGATCGCCGAACACAATCAGCTGAGTTTGGCGAAACTTCCAGTAATGGCTGTAATCAATACCCACCGGTACTATTTTTACTCCAGGCTCCGATTTATACTTTTCCTGTGCTTTAAATGCTATCCTGAATATCCCCTTTACCAGCGGTCGAAGCCTTCTTCTATTACCATGATTCCCCTCCGGGAACAATAAGAGTGGATTTATCCGGTTATGTAAAACACTAACTGTAATATTGAAGATCTTCTCATTTTTTTGCAGACTGGAGATACCGTCACGAATACGATAGATAGGAAGGATTTTAAGAAATGTAAGGATTTTATCTGTTATACCTCCTTTAAATACATCAGCCCTGGCAAGAAAAACAGTCTGATACCTGATGCCGGCTACAAAGGCCAGTGCGTCCATGAGTGCATTCTGATGGTTGGGAGCCAGAATTACCGGTTCGCTGTCTGGTATTTTATTCGCATCGACAATTTTTATTTTCCGGTAATAGAAATTATATATGGGCCGTACTAATGTAACCTGTAAAAACAAGTAAAATAATGACCACTTATCAATATTAGCCTGTTTAGCCATTCAGATCGTTTACTATTTCTACTATAAAAATAATCAAGTGTACTGATAATTTAATTCTTTGGGGTACGAAGCGACCAAATTCCTGAAAGGGTCAAACCGGCTATAATATGCCATACTCCCCACCATGCAGCAATAAAAACCATGCCGCCGTTATTCAGTTCCCTGGGGAAAATACTTGGATTTATTAGTAATACCAAGGCAAGCATTGAATTCTGAATTCCGGTTTCGATAGTTATAGCCCTGCGACTGGCACCACTTATTTTCCAGAAATGGGCAAACAGATTACCCGAAAGGAATCCAAGTGTATTATGTATCAGTACAATGATAAAAATATATTTTAAATGATTGAGTACATGAATAAAGTTGTTTTTTAGCAGGATTACGATCATAGCAAAAAAAGCAAGGATCGACAGGTACCGAAAAGGCTTAAATATAAATTGTGTCGCTTTTGGAAAGAAATGATTGAAAAGCATTCCCGAAATCAGGGGAATTCCCAGAAGAATAAATACAACTTTAAACATATCGAAAAATTCGATCTTAATTGGAGGCAGAAGATTATAGGACATGGTATGACTCATTATTTTACTGTAAAAACCACCCCACAATGAAAAATTAAAAGGAGTCAGAAAAACAGCTCCCAGGGTTGCAATAGCCGTTAGCATTACCGATAATGCGGCATTACCTTTTGCGAAAGCCGTCATAAAATTACTTATGTTACCACCAGGACAGCTCGCCACTAATATCATACCCATAGCAATTGTTGGTGTGATGAATTTATTCATTGCCAATACCAGTAAAAATGTGATAAACGGTAATACGGCAAACTGCGATAAAAATCCGACCAGGGGTAATTTCGGTGAATAAAACACATCCCTGAAATGGCTGAATTTTATACCCAATGCTACGCCAAACATAATTAAGGATAAGGTAATATTAACCACAAAACCACTTTCAGGAGTAATATTCAAGCGTATGCTGTCGATTAATTGCAGTGCTTCTTTCATAGGTGATATGAGTTTCTTGGCTGCGAAAAGATACTAAAAGAAATTATTAATAGAATCCGTAATTTTAAAATCACAGTAAATTAAAGAATAAACAATTTAACTGTTATAATTATCGGCATTTAAAAGAATGGAGTATAAAATTTGATAATCAGGTAATTACAAGAGCATTATTTTGTTAATCTGACTGGCGTAACCTGTTATCAGAATGTTAGTACTTATTTTCCGGTCCCTTTTTTTATTAATCTTCACAAATTATAATAAACCAAAAAGATGCAATTTACACGGATTGGAAGCGTAAAATTTTCAATTTTTGTTCATCTTAGTCAATCAAAATAACATAAGGAATACAAAAAGAATGAATAAATCAGAGATTCAATTTCGGGAAATACAACCACAAAAGCTTAGCGATAACTTTATTCGAGCAATCGGTGATGAATGGATGCTTATCACAGGCGGAACCCAGGATAATTTTAATACCATGACAGCCAGTTGGGGAGCAGTTGGTGTATTGTGGAACAAACCCATGGCCATTTGTTTTATCAGACCTACCCGGTATACCTTTGAATTTATAAACCGTTCGGCAGTATTTACATTAAGTTTTTTTGATGATAACTACAGAAAAATCCTTAACTATTGTGGATCGAAATCAGGAAAAAAAGTGGATAAAATCAAGGAAACAGGGCTTAAGCCATTTTTTACCAAAAACAGTGGAATTACTTTTGAACAGGCCCGGTTATGCCTCGAATGCAAAAAAATTTACACAGAGGATATGAAACCCGAACAATTTATCACTACTGATACGGATCGCAAATTCTATCCGAAGAAGGACTATCACCGTATGTTTATTGGAGAAATCATTACCTGCTATAC
>CAYUAV010000498.1:0-3565 GCA_964442665.1 uncultured Bacteroidales bacterium | reverse complement strand
AGTGCAGCATCAATAATATCTTTATATGTTAATTTATTAGGCAATTTTCATGTTTTTAAATTCACGGGCTTCCGATTCTGCTCTGGCAAGTTTTATATTCCTGTAGTATTCAAATACAGTCAATGTTTTACTGTCAAATTTGAGCCATCTCGTAAGTTCCCTGTGCATATCTGCATTAATATCAGCTAAAGATTTATCTCCTTTATTAAAACTTCTGGCATTTCTGATCTGTCTTTTTTTGAGTTCGATGAAAGTTATCAGTGCTTCATTATCTGTAGAATAATATTCGGATTCATATTTCAATAATTCGCGTTCGAGAAAATATATGGATAAATATTCAGGCGACAGTCCTATCTTATCAATCAAGTCAAAATTCATTTGATTATAAATATCCCAATACCGATCAGTATCAGATGCATCATAAGCTCTTAACAGGTAACGACTATCTTCCAATTCTTCCACTAACTGGAAGTTCCTGATAGGGCATATATGGATATTACTGAAAACTTCCGATAAATCTCTGCGCGATATACGGGAAGATGTATGTTTGGAGAAATTTATCCAGTTTATCATCGGGAATACCATATATAGCACCCCATTTAGGTTCCAGATACATTTCTTTAATATCATCGGAACCCATTTCAAAAAATTCAGGAAAAGCCGTACCATAAAAACCTTTATAATGCGCCCCTGTGAGATTCAAATCTTTTGGACTTGTGGGACGACCATATTTAATCCTGACCTTTTTATAAGGATCAGTATATGGAGAGAGATTTTCACCAGTTTTCAACTTTCCTTTGGAAAGCTGAGCTTTGTTCAATTCTATTGCTATATCTTTATATTGATGAAATGCTTCTTCAATCCATTCTGTCAGATCAATATCAATAGAATCTATTATATCTCTCCATATATCCAATACCATATTAAGCCGGAACTACCACATCACCACAAACAATGTTATATCCCGACTTGCGTATTTCAAGATCATACGTATGTCCGGCAGTAAGAAGTGCTGCTTCATTTATGGTAAGTACACCTCCTGTCTGGCTTATCGAACCAGAAGCAGCCAATGTTACAGTAGTCACCCCGTCTGCCTGATCCCTGAAAGTAATTTCAGTATAGACAATTCCTGTTACCGGTATGGAAGTTGCCGGATCGATAGGATCAACATCATCACATGCCAGCGTACATACACATCCCGTAACAGCCGGGCTTGTAATAGTGCCGGTAGCATCTATCAGACTGAAGAACTGAGTATCATCCGAATAATCTCCATCAGCTATATTAACAGCCACAGTTTCATTAGCATCAGAGCCTGCCAGCAGACGAAAGCTCACTACGGTTTTAGAACCAACTTCATACCCGCGGGATTTGTAGTTCTGAACAGAAAATGATCCGGGCTGTATGCGATAAGGTTTCAGATTTGTGCTATTTAACATGCCTTGGGCATATTGGGTATCTGTCAACCGATATACGGAAAGATTATATGATTTCCATAATTCCATGTTCTTGACAATGTATGGTGATACATTTAACATGGAATAAGATATATCTACAGGAGCCGGAATCATTTCCTGCTTGTAATTTTCCACCTCCCAAAAAGTAGCTTCGGTTTCCGCTTCCGCAACTTCATATATGATAGGAGTACAAATGAATTTCTCATCTTCATTTGATTCAAATGCCGGTAAATTAAATTTAGCCATCCAATTAGCTATAGCAGCCGCATCGGAAAGGGGAATTTGATTTGTAGTACTTGAATCACTTAAAGTACGGCAGAAAATCAATCGTACCGTACGTCCGGGGTTAAATCCCCGATTATATCCTGCATTAGGTAGTGCTGCCATCTTTTGTAGATTTTAATTCAACTTTTTTATTTGTCAGTTTTTCAAAAAGTTTCCTGATCTCGGTCTCTTTCGGCTTATCAATGATAATACCGGCATCAACCCAATGATCGATCTTCATTTTGAAAGTATCATAACTGGCTGTCTCTATAAATTTAGGATGCCAATTAAGAGAATCGATATTTTTATATGCTTTTGCCATAATATTAATATGTTGCGTCAAATATTATTTTAAATGAATGAAAAGGTTGCAATTCTTTTTCAATAATTTCAGTACCCTTAATAAGGGAAAATTCAACAAGTCGCTGTAATTGTTCAAGAATTTCATTTCTTAATTCTTCATCTGCCCGATGGGTAATGGTAGAATATAGATTTGGTAAATTCCCGTGACAATATAATTCACATCGCTGTTTAGTTATTCCTTTTGTATGATCTGAGATACCATCAAGAATAATATAAGAGATAAAATTGTATTCATTATCGAATCCTATTTCTTTATAGTTATTGCCTGAAATATAAATAATAAACTTATCATCCAATTTCTCGGCCCTGCCATAAAACAGACAAGTAGTTTCAGACACGCCAAACAATGTAGGGAATTCCCTTTGCTGAAGTATCTGAAGTCTGTCAATAAACTTATCAATACCAACAGGATTCGTTTTCCGATACATAATCATCTGTCAATAGTTACCGTCATATTTCCTGACGTAGATGAATTTTTATCAAGATATACTCCCAATAAATCACCCGTCCAATAATTAGCTTGTATACCTACAGATGATATGGTATCTACATCGCCATAGTGAATATAAGTAGCTTTTACCAGAGTAACAGGTAATGTCGTTCCCACGCTTCCATTAAGAGCATTGTAATAAATACTGTCTCCTTTAATGGAACCTCTGTAAAAATCAAGAACCGAATCATCATCACTGAAATCGGTAAATGTTACTGTAACATCAATTGGTATTCTTCCCTTTACTTTAAACCAATATATAGTGTCATCTGATATTTTTGATATATCAAATAACTTATAATCCACTGAATATGTAGTAATATCAGTTTTATATATCTGTGCATTGATTTGAGTTAAGGCAAATAATCCAAATAAAAGAATTGCAACTTTTTTCATTATTCTTCAGGTTTTATAAAAGACCATTCTATGCTTGTAATATCAGCACCCGCAGAGGCCCCGCCTCCTAACAGGTAAAATCTCTGATATAAATAAGCATACGAACCATCCGTAACATAAGTTGTTACTGTTTGAGCGGCTACAGTAGCCACGCGTTGTGCAATATTAGCAGTATCGTCTTTCAATGAAAGATCAGCGTTCACGCTGTCAATTGTACCGCTAATATAATCAACAGCAGCAGCAGTAGTAATAGTATATTGAGCTACAGTTGAAGTTATGGTCTGTGTGGTAGACAGATTTGAAAAATGTAATGTCGTATCACTTGATGTCACATACCATAATTGCGATGAACCAATGGTATGCCAATCCGACTTATTATTACTACCCTGAAGATAAACGGTAATATTAGTACCGTCACCTAAACTGTCAAGGTATACATAATGATCGTAATTGTATCGCGTTCCCTGATCCTTATTGAGTTGCATGACTATGTAAACAGCCGTAGCCCCTGCCAAAGTATCAGATGCCGCCGATCCCATTGGATCAGAAATAGTCCTAGTCCATTCTTTTGAAGTAAGACTATAACTATCGGTTT
>CAYUAV010000497.1:0-3570 GCA_964442665.1 uncultured Bacteroidales bacterium | reverse complement strand
TATTCTTACAGTAATTTATGGCTATTCATTGAGACTATTTCTCCTTCAGGAAATCGTCAAAGGGATACGTTGGAGATAATACTTGCTGATAAAAATGGTCGATGGATGGGAAAGAGTACACAAAGTGTCAATACCATGCTGGTACCCTATAAAGAGGATGTTCGTTTCGCTGAAAGGGGAATTTATGAAACTTCGTTTCAGCATGCCATGCGCGACACGGTCATACGGCATATTACCGATATTGGTCTGCGTGTTCAGTATCATGTACCGAAATAGTCTGGTCTCGTGTCGAAAGGGAAACTGGAGAAATTTAAAGAAATGGAATCTTTTTCGAACGTGCTTCAGCCACCGTTTGAAGAAATTTTTAATAGCGATTTTTATCTTAAAGGGAAATGGAGTAACCTTTTTTTTGGTAACAATAATCCGATAACTCTTGAACTCGGATGCGGAAAGGGTGAATATACGGTCGGATTAGCAAAGCATTATCCGGAACGTAATTTTATTGGCATTGATATAAAAGGAGCGCGGATATGGAAAGGAGCAAAAATTGCCCTGAGTGAAGGGATCGATAATGCCGGTTTTTTGCGTACACGGATCGACTTCATTGAATCTTTTTTTACTGCCGGCGAAGTTCAGGAAATCTGGATTACATTCCCCGATCCGCAGCCGGTAAAAACATTAAAACGTCTGACTTCAAGCCGCTTTCTGAACCGATACCGGCAATTCCTCAGTAACGGGGGTTTGATCCATTTAAAAACTGATAATCCGGAATTGTATTATTATACAAAGAGGCTGGTTGAATATAACAAGTTACCGGTTGAATTCACTACTGAAAATTTATACAATACCGGCTTGAATGATGATTTCCTGAACATCAGGACATTTTATGAAAGCATATGGCTCGAAGCAGGTTTACCGATACACTATATTCGTTTCAGACTCTTTTCCGGTTCCACCATCAATGAACTGCCCGATGAATAGTGATGAAAACTTTTTTGAATCCGTTTACAATGTGACCCGCTCAATTCCTTACGGGCGTGTTACAACATACGGTGCCATTGCTCGATGCATAGGTTCACCGGGCGCATCACGGATGGTGGGCTGGGCACTTAATAACTGTCATACTCTCGATGATTTTATTCCTGCCCATCGTGTGGTAAATCGAAATGGAGTTCTTACAGGTAAAAACCATTTTCGTCATCCCGGTTTAATGCAACAAATGCTGGAGAATGAAGGTATTGTTGTTATTAATGACCATGTAGCCGATTTTGACAATAAGTTTTGGGATCCTTGTTCCAATTTAATCTAAATAAAAATACCTATATTTGTTTACCCACTAAATAGTAAGTAGTCAGTCCATGCAAATTTCCAGAGATGAGGTTTACAAAGTGTTGCAGTCTATCGTTCATCCTTCATCGGATGTCGATATTGTTTCGATGAATATCATTTCAGCAGTAAAAATCGAAGGTTCGTCCATATTTATCGAATTAACTTTTCCTTCGGTCAACGACCCGCTTAAATCGTCGATTAAAAAAGCATGCGAACTGGCACTGAAAAACAAGTTTTCGGATAAGGTTAGGATAGCTGTTCATGTTAAGACGCCTTTAAAACCGGTTTCTGCGGCTTCAGAACACGAAATATTACCCGGTGTAAAAAATATTATTGCCGTTGCTTCCGGTAAGGGAGGAGTGGGTAAATCAACTGTTGCCACAAACCTTGCCATCGCTTTTGCCCAAACAGGCGCCAAAGTTGGCTTAATTGATGCAGATATATTCGGGCCATCAATTCCCAAGATGCTTGGTCTGGAAAATGAGCGGCCGGCTGTTATCAGGAAGAATAATAAGGACCTGATTGTACCCGCGGAGCGTTTTGGAATTAAAACCCTTTCGATCGGTTTTTTTGTCAATCCCGATGATGCAACAGTATGGCGCGGTCCCATGGCTTCAAACGCTTTAAAACAACTGATTACCGATGCCGACTGGGGCGAACTGGATTACCTGTTTATCGACCTTCCTCCGGGCACAAGCGATATTCATCTTACATTGGTACAAACTGTTCCTGTTACCGGCGCTATTATTATAAGTACACCACAACCTGTAGCATTGGCAGATGCAGTTAAGGGAATTAATATGTTTCAGAATAATACGATCAATGTTCCTGTTCTGGGTCTTATCGAGAATATGTCGTGGTTCACTCCCGAAGAATTGCCCAATAATAAATATTACATTTTTGGCAGGAACGGGTGCGTAGAACTGGCAGAAAAAATGAACATACCTTTACTTGGTCAGATCCCGATCGTTCAGAGCATTAGAGAGGCCAGTGATACAGGTGAGCCAGTGGTACTCTGGAAGCAGAAAGTAAGTGAGGAATTTAAAAATGCTGCTGAAAAGTTACGGATTCAGGTATTAAAAAGGAATACAGCTTTTCAGCCTACAGAAAAAGTAAAAATTACACATCATAGGTTTTCCGATTATAAAAAAGAATAATACATGGGAAAAATGGCTAACGTAAAAGTCATAAAAAAAATCGAACATGCAATCGAATCAATTCGCCCCTACCTGGTTGCTGACGGAGGCGATGTTGAACTCATTGAAGTATCCGCCGATCTCGTTGTGAAAGTAAAGCTGATAGGAGCCTGTCAGGGTTGCCCCTTCAGTGTGCAAACACTTAGGGCCGGAATTGAGCAGGCCATACGAAGAGAAGTGCCTCAGCTAAAAGAACTCATATCAGTTTAAGATACATTTCAGTCTGCCTGAAATATCATTATTCATCAACTACCTCAATTTGCCAGTTTGATTATTTTTAGCTATTCCTCCTGTAAATTGGATAAGGAATATATTTTTGCATAAAATATACTGTTCAATTTAGAGTTATAACATAATTAAACCCGATAAAATCAGTTCGTGTCAAAATTATTAAAATATATTCCGGTTTGTCTGATCGTGATATTTGGTATGTCCTGTTCAACGAGAAGGAATACTGCAATTACGCGGGGTTACCATAACCTGACATCGTATTATAATATCCTTTTTAACGGAGAAGAAAGTTTTAAAAAGGGGATGCAAAAACTCGTTGAAAGTTATGATGATGATTTTACGACATTATTACCGGTTTTCTTTTATACCAATAAGGAGGCCCTGTCGGTGATCGGACCGGAAATGGACCGGTCGATAAAAAAAGCCACAAAGCTTATTTCTATGCATTCGCTCACAGTAAAACCCGAACTTAAAGCTGATAAAGAGTTATCTCAAAAACAAAAGGAATTTTTTAATAAAAAAGAATATAACCACTTTGCCGACGATGCTTATTTACTCATGGGGAAGGCACATTTTTACAGGATGGAATATTCACTTGCAAAAGAAACGTTTAACTACATTTTAACTAATTATCCTGAGAGTAATACAATTTTTGAGACACGCATCTGGATCGCCCGGCTTGCCGATGAAGAAAAACGTTACCGGGAAGCCTCCGATATTCTGCTGTCACTTGAAAAAAATATAGAATTCCCAAAACGGCTCAGGGGTGAACTTTACGCTACCTGGGCTGATTATTACCTGAAACAGGAGAAAT
>CAYUAV010000496.1:0-3574 GCA_964442665.1 uncultured Bacteroidales bacterium | reverse complement strand
TAAAGGGCATACCAGAGGATGAGTTTGAGGATAGAAAAATAGAACTCTTGGCAAGCACCGATGCTCTGTTGAATGCCCGACAAGGTAAAAAGTTCTCAATCAGCAAGGTCAATAAAGACGGGACCATATCAACTATCAAGGATCTTACTCCTGAAAAATATCAAGGTTTAGTAAGTGCGGGCCTGATAAAAGAAGATGAATACCGATTGGGAGATTTGAAAGGAACACCGCAAAAATCACTTGAAAGAATAAAATCGGAAAAAAGGGCAGGTCTTGAAGTTGAAGAAGAAATGGGAGTACTTAAAAAGCCTGAAAAGTTCGGTGAACCTTATGTTGATGAAGCAGGCAATCTTGTTCAAAAAAATGAAAAGACAAACAAGATTAATAAAATATCTTCTCCCCCTAAAGGATGGGTTATTGAGTCTGATGGTGAGGGTGGTTTCAGGATGGTTATGGGTGAAGGCGTAGAAACCATGACCAAGCCAACAAAAACAAAAGTTGAAAAAGATGTTGTTGGTTTAATGGAACAGCTAATTGATCTTGAAGCATTAGGTAAAAGCACTTTTATTCCAGCTTTGACAGCTCGTGGGCAAATAAAGGGCAGAATGTTGAAACTTGCTGATTGGCTTGAAATGGATATTGGAAAAGAGGGAAAAGAGTTCTTGGGAAAAAGAAGGGCTTTTATTGAGGGTATTGAGCAAATATTCAATAAATATAGAAAGGAAATAACTGGCGCACAGGCGGCAATGAAAGAAATTTCTATGTTACGAGATTCTATTCTTAACAAGAAAATGACACCTACAGAGTTTGAATATAGTTTTAATCGGTATGTAAGCCAAATTAAACGATCTCTTAGGCTTAAAAGAATGTTGCTTGCTGAAGGTGTAACTGGCGAAGAGCTTGGAAAGAAAATAGATGAACTATTTATTTCGGGTGGGGATATTCCTGAATCTGAAATTGATAGACGCGGTGATGAATTAAAAGCGGCTGGTTTATCAGATGAAAAAGTTGTGGAACAGCTTAAAACTGAAGGCTACATAAAATGACAAGCAAATGGGCTGAAAAAGCAAGTACAATAGAAACAACGGTGCAAAAACAGGAACCAATAGAGGAAAATCCCCAACAAGATTTTACCAGCAAGTGGAAACAAATTTCTGAGGAAATAAAGCCTTCTGTAGAATATAAAGAATCTTCGGGAGCTGGTGGAAGTTTTGGAGAATCTGAATGGCCTGATGTCTTAGATGAAGCCCTTATTAATGCTCCTAGGTCAGCTTATAATTACGCTAAAAATATTTATCAAGCAGTAAGGCATCCAGTAGAAACAGTAAAAACAGTTGGTAAACTTGCAGTTGGATTAGGCGAAGCCTTTGTTGGCAAAGAAACCGAAAGAGCAGAGCAATACAGACAACTTGAAGATGCTATGCGCGAAAGATATGGAACCACAGAAGGCTTTAAGGATGCCGTTGCAAACGATCCTGTTGGAGTTTTAGGGGATGTTGCATCTATTCTTATTCCAGCTGGAAAGGTTGCGGGATTAAAAACACTAACAAAAGCTGGAACTGCTTTAGAACCAACAAATATTATTATAAGAAGTGCTGCCTTACCTTTTAAATTAATACCTGAAAAAGCAGCAATTGATCTTTATAAAAGTGCTGTTAAATTTGGAACAACATTAACTTATAATCAGAGAAAAACTATAAGCAAAACAGCATTGAAATATCAAATCATGCCGACCGAAAAAGGATTAATAAAACTTAGAGATTTAATTAATCAATATAATACAGAAATAAGCGATTTAATTAATCAATCGGCGAAAAAAGGGATTGAATTGCCTACTGAAAATGTCTTTAAAAAATTAAATAAAGTTAAAGAACAATTTAAAAAAACTTCAGATCAACCATTACAATGGGATAAGGCTTTTAAACAGCTACAGAAAGAATGGGATGAAATGTTGAAAGTCGGAGAGGTTAAAACACCCCAAGAAATTCAAAAAATCAAAACCGGAATATATAGAGATTTGGAAAGTTTTTATGAAAAACATAAAGCTACTCCTGCAAAAGTAGAACTTCGTAAGGGCGTAGCTACAAATTGCAGGGAAATGTTAGAAAACATTATTCCTGAAATAAAATATTTAAATAGAACAGATGGTGATTTACTTAATTTATGGACTGCTATTGAAAGCAAGGCAAACAGAATTTCCAATAGAGATATTATTAGCATTGGTTTACCGGTAAAAATGGGAACTGGGGCCGGAATTGGTTTTTTAGTTGCTGGTGAAAGCGGTGGAACAATCGGAAGTATTCTTGGTCTTTCTTTGGGTGTTTTTGACACACCACAAGTTAAATCAAAAATAGCCTTAGTTTTAGATAAATTAAGAAGTAAGGGAGTGCAGGTTAAACCCACAAGGGCAGCAATACAGCTTGGATTATATGAATCAGGAAAAGCTACCGATCACATAGCCAAATCAGAACCCCCTGAATGACGTAACCTATAGCCATTGCTACGATTATATAAAGGATAATTTTCATAAAGGTAGTATATAAAATTGAATTAAACATGTCAAGGGGAATCGAAATGATTAAGAAAATCGTATTAATAGCAACATTGATATTATGTTTTACGGCCTCAGCTTTTGCCGCTGGTGAACTATTCAATTATCCACGATTCAAGGCGATTGACGGCAACGGCAATCCTTTGAGGGGCGGTCTGCTTTACACCTATAAGGCCGGAACCTCAACTAATAAGGCTACTTATACTACTGCTGCCATGACTACCGCCAATGCTAATCCAGTTGTATTAGACAGCAACGGAGAGGCGACCATCTACCTGACGGGAACCTACAAGATGAACCTAAAAACAAGTGCGGGAGCGCAAGTTCCTGGCTGGCCGGTAGACAATATAGGATACTCAACCATAGGTGGTGGTAATTATTATTATCCTAATTATGATGCAACCGATCAGGGTGTTACTGGAGATGCAGATACCGTAAAATATTATGTTGACCTTATAGGAACAGACAATGCAACAATATTTGTACGCCACAGTTCCGGAGCCGCCACAACGACTTATACTTTTTCTACTTCTGAAAACATTCCAAGCAATATTAAATTAGTTATTGAAAACGGTGCATATCTTAATATAGATGCAGGAAAAACCCTTACAATTTATTCACCATCAAATATTGATGCGTCAATGTCACAGCAAATATTTACTGGGGATGGATCTATTTCGTTTTCAAATCCAATCGGAAAACGGTCAATTATGTGGTGGGGAGCCATTGGAGATGATAGTACTGCTAATGGAACAATTATTAATTCTGCTTTGAATTCGGCTACGGGGGGGGAAACTCTAGTTCCGGCTGGGACATTTAGGTATGGTGCTGATTTAGCAGTTACTTCAGAAACGCTGATAGGAGAAGGGCCTATAAGCATACTTAAATCATTAGATCGCGCATCAGATACTGTATGGCGTGTTTTACTCACAGGGACTAATCCGAAAGTCACGAATCTTGCCGTTACGAGAGTAACACAGACAGATAATAATGCCTATTATTGGTTAGTTCATGCAAGCGAGG
>CAYUAV010000495.1:0-3579 GCA_964442665.1 uncultured Bacteroidales bacterium | reverse complement strand
CTCTTTAGAAGAAGTTCGATACTATCTGATCCTGATAGAAGATCTTGAATATGCAAACACATCACAACTTTATACTGATCTTGAAGAAGTAAGTCAAATTCTTACTGCTTACAGAAAATCATTAAATAATCAATTAAGAAATTAGATTTCTAATTTTACCAACACCTGACTTCTGACTCCTGACTCCTGACTCCTGCCTTCTCATTATTGAACCATTGCATCATATACAGCTTTCTGAATATTCGTACGCACATCCATTTCGACGAGTTTATTACCGTAAGCATCGGGATAGACACGGTTCGAGAGAAAAATATAAAGAATACCTGTTGCAGGATCTGCCCATACCATAGTGCCCGTAAATCCTGTATGACCATAACTTTCAGGGGAAATTCCATTAAATGTCGGTCCGTTCTTCGAAGTATCTTTCTCCGGCTTATCAAAACCAAGTCCGCGGCGGTTCCCGTTCCGGCATTCCACACATGAGGTGTATTTTTCAATCAGCTTCTTATCGATATATTCCCTGCCGCCATATACACCGCCATTCAGCAGCATTTGCATATACTTGGCCAGATCGTTGGCATCGGAGAAAAGTCCGGCATGTCCCGAAACACCGCCCAGCATAGCTGCTCCCGGATCGTGCACATAGCCGTGTACAATTTGTTTACGGAAAACCAGGTCGTTTTCAGTAGGTGCTATTTCTTCGAGCGAATATTTTTCAAGCGGTTTGTAAGTAAGCCTGGTTGCGCCAAGAGGAGCATAAAAACAGGAATCGACAAACCGCTCAAATTTTTTCCCGGTTATGTTTTCAATTATTTCAAAGAAAAGATAAAAGCCAAGATCGCTATATACATACTTGCCCGGTTTCGAAAGTTCGGATGCATAAATCGACTGATATATACTATCTACCAGGTTTGAATTCATATACAAATGATCAGCTACCTGTATGGAATATTGTTCATTGGGAGTGCTGGAATAGCAGTTTTCTTTATATTTTAAATGCTTGTTGATATAAAGGTTTTTTCCGGCATGAATGGGATACTGCCTGGAACATTTATTACTTGCAAATTTCTGTGCCGGGTAAATAGGTTCAATGGTCGACTGATAAAAGGGTATCCATGATTTCAATCCGGCCTGATGCAGCAGGATATCCTCGATCTGAAGTTTTGCTTTATTGGTAGTGTCCAATACGGGTAAATATGTCGAAAGACGTTCGCTAATATCGATTTTATGATTTTCCTCAAGAAGCATGACAGAAGGAACCGTGGCAACAATTTTAGTAAGCGAAGCCAGATCGTACAAATCAGTATTTACTACCGGTTGTTTGGAATAATAGGTTTGATATCCGTATGATTTTTGAAGAATAACCTTTCCATCCCTGGCCACGAGGATCTCACATCCGGGCATGGCTTTCTGCACGATGGCATCCTGAACCAGTGAATCTACTTTCGACAAGGCTTTTTCGCTGAAGCCTGCCTCGAGCGGTATGGTGTATTTTAACCGCTGGATGGGGTTAACTTCCAATCCGATACCGGCATGGTATGTTTTACTGATTGTCACCGGAAGTTTTCCGCTGGCCGGAATGGCGCCAAATAACATCTGTGCCGTCAGACTTTGTGCTGCAGCATTATTTTCGTAGGCGACAACAAAAACTGCACTGTTATCGAGATGTTTAAGATTACGCAGTAAATAGGGATTGGTGAAAAATGTTGCAACGACAGGTTGGAAAGTTAGCAGACTATCGGTAATATCGAGCAGCTTTTCGGGTACGCCAAAATGTTTTGTCACCCGCAGGTCGTCGCTATGGAGACTGAGAAGGATCAGGTTGTAACACCTTAAGGTGTCGTATACTTTTTTTACAGCCAGCGAATCATCGCATGCGCCTATCCGGAATTTATCGATGGTGGTGTACAGTGAAAGTGCTTGCTGAAATTCGTTATTTATATTGCTTCCGATACTTACAGCGGCTATTCTGAGATTTTCGAGATTCCTTATGGGCAGAAGTTCATTTTTATTACTTACAACCGTCAGCGATTTTTCGATAAGCCTGCGGCGTACCAGTTCGAAATACGGACTGTTAAGCGAGTCGAGGAGTACATCGTTGCTCATTGATTTATCGTTTGCTCGGGGTACTACCGACCAGGCTTTTGCCTGCAGTATTTTTTTGCACCGGCTATTAAGGTCTTCGGCCAGTTGCAGACTGTCTGCAACCATCAGGGTAAGCTGCTTTATTGTTTCACCAACATCCTCGGGCATCAGCACAATATCGTTACCGGCCAGTATCGCCTTCAGGTTCGCTTCCTGAGGTGGGTAACACTCTGTAATGCCCTGCATGGTCATTGCATCGGTAAATACCAGTCCCTCGAATTTCAGTTGTTTTTTAAGCAATGAATCGATAATCACCGGTGAGAGGGTTGATGGCAGGTTGGGAGTGGTATCAAGACCCGGAATGCTCAGATGAGCGGTCATTACGCCTCCTACACCACTATGAATCAGAGCTTTGAAAGGAAACAGTTCAATGCTGTCAAGACGCTCGGGCCGGTATAGAATTACAGGAAGCTCCAGATGTGAGTCCTGGTCGGTATCGCCGTGCCCGGGAAAATGTTTGGCAACTGCAATGATCCCTTCGTCCTGCAATCCCTGCATATACAGAATGCCTTTTCGCGCAACATTTTCGCGGTTTTCACCAAAAGAGCGGCTGTTGATCACCGGATTATCCGGATTATTGTTTACATCGATAACCGGGGCAAAATTTATATGGATGCCCAGCATTTTCAGCTGCTTCCCGATATCGCGGCCCATCTGGTAAAGAATCTCGTTATCGTCGATGGCACCGAGCATCATCTGCCGGGGATAGATAATGGTATTATCCAGGCGCATGGAAGGTCCCCATTCACCATCGATCGCGATCAGGAGTGGAACTTTGGAAATAGACTGGTAATACCGGGCTAATCGGGCAACCTCTTCCGGAGTACCCCGGAAGAAAATTATACCTCCTACATCCTGCTTTTTGATCAGTTCAGTTACCCTTCTAATATCGTTTTTACCATTTTCGGGATAGGCGGCCACCATAAATAACTGGCCCAGTTTTTCCTTAAGCGACAATGTCTGTAATACCGAGTCGGCCCAATGTTCGCTTCCTTCAAGAAAGGGCGGGGGAGAAGTTTTAAATTTGAATTCCTGCTCGCTTATCGACCGGTTATCGATGGAAAACTGGAAAAATACTCCTGTAATAAGTGCAAAAGATATTATAATTAACGCTTTATGGAAATTCTTTCTCATTGATATAGACGTTCTAAGCGATGTCATGCCCGTTATCCTTTCATACCGAAATTAGTACCTCCGGGTTTCAAAAAATACGAGGAAAATGAGGATTTATTAACAATCGGAGAGATTTAGCTATAAAATGCTTTTTGATCCGGAGAGATTGTGTTGGAAATCGATTCAATTTTCCAGGTTGCAATATCCTGTTTTGACTGCCAGTCTGATTGAATGTTTATTAAGCAACTTCTTAACTTAGTGATTAATTAGTTGTCCCTTAAAAAGTCGCTTTTTTCAAAAAATAATACTTTGAAATAGGGA
>CAYUAV010000494.1:0-3605 GCA_964442665.1 uncultured Bacteroidales bacterium | reverse complement strand
TGGAGCTATGATAGTATTCAATGACGGTGATCTGGTTGTGATTCGTTATTCACAACTAAATGCTATGTGATTTTATGCTGATTCTTAGGAACAAGGATACCATTGGAGCTTTCAACATATTCAGGAGCAAATTGCACAAGCAGGTACATAATGAAAAATGATACCCAGAAAATACCTAATATTATCAAAATTGTACTCACATAAAATTATCTAGCGATGAGAGTTGCGGATTAATAGTTTTAACCTAAACAGGTTATGTGAATAAATAATGAAGCGATAGGTAAAGGTAGTACTAAAATAGAAGAAAAGCACAATATAATTACTAACAACTTATTGATTACAAATATTTTGCAAGAAGAATAGATTTAAATGCCTGAAATTAAATTACATAAGCTGGAAGATATTAAGCTTCTGTTTGAAAAGCAAAAAAGGGAATTAACTGAAAGTCTGAAATATGCCAGTTATATACAGAGGGCTTTACTTCCTTCCGAACTGGTGTTAAAACGCTATTTTCCCGATCATTTTCTCATCTATATGCCCCGCGATATAGTGAGTGGCGATTTCTACTGGATATCAAGGAAAAAGAACAGGTTATACTTCGCAATGGCCGATTGCACAGGTCATGGAGTTCCGGGAGCTTTTCTCAGTATTCTCGGGATTTCATTTTTAAACCAGATTGTTGATAGGGATGATGAATATACAGCAGCAATGATTCTGAACTCACTAAGGGAATATATCATGAAAGCCCTGCATCAGACCGGCGATATTTATGAGCAGAAAGATGGGATTGATATTGCTTTCTGTTTGATAGACCTTGAGACAGATATATTGCATTATGCCGGTGCTTTTTGTCCGGTTTACATAATTAAAAATGCCAACCAGTTAATTGAAATTCCAGGCGATAAAATGCCCATAGGAGTAGCTGCCGAAGAGGAAATATCTTTTAAAAATCATGAAATCAGGTTAAATGAGGGAGATCTGGTATATCTTTTTTCCGACGGATATGTTGATCAGTTTGGTGGTGTCGAAGGTAAGAAATTTAAGTACAGACCATTTCGAAATATTTTGCTGAGTATCAGTAAATATTCTATGGAAATTCAGAAAGAAAAACTGCTGGAACAGCATCAGGAATGGCGAGGTAAATTATCCCAACTTGATGATATCTCAATTTTTGGTTTTCGGTATCATGCCGATAATCCTTTAAAATAAGGGTCTGCAGCGTATATCTTTTCCTATAAATTTCAGCTGTATTTTTATTAATCAGCACTTGTGAATATTTATTCCTGACAATCGGCCGTTTATAGCCTCTTTTTTTTGTACTTTTCACAATTACCGGAGAATATTGAAGTTATATTTATACCATTTATACTTATAATATGCTGATTTATTAATTCATGAAACTACTATCATTTAATATCCAGAATTACCGATCGGTTATTCATTCCGGATGGTGCAATCTGGCACACGATAATATTACAGCTTTAATAGGTCAGAATGAATCCGGTAAGACCTCAATACTCGAAGCGTTGCAAAGTTTCTATGAAGGAGTTATTAATGAAGATGTGTTGCGAAGCGATTTATCACTTCCTATTGTTAGTTGTCAGTTTCAGCTCGAAAAAAAAATGCTGATAGATTATTTTGACAGGCAACATATTCCGCAGGAGTTGATCCCGGTAATTGAAAAGAGCAAAGAATTCTTATTAACACGCTCATGGAGAGCTGATCGCTCAAGCGTTCTCTTTATATCGACTGATGAAATACTGAATTATTACGAGAAGAAGGAAATTGAAAAAGCTGAGATAGAGGAGAGAACACAATCGGAAATAAACAAACTGCTCAATGAAGCGGATAGTATTTTTAAAGAAATGGAACTGGCCGAAACTATGAAAGATGAGGCCCAGAGCAACCTGACGGAATTAAGAAAAAAACATGAAGAAATCAGAAAGAAATATAAAAAAGCAAAAAAGTCCGATGAAAAATTGATTGCTGAAAAAGAATATGAAACTGCTCAGAAAGCATATCAGTCGGCCGAAGAAGATTTTTCCGGTAAAGTAGCCGATTATGAGAAAACAAAACAGAAAACTCAGGAACTATCCGAAAAAGTATCTATTTGCAAAGCCTGTATTGAAGCCGTTCAGAATGTTGCTGAGGTGACGGCTTTACTTAATTCGTATGATAAAAAACGAAAGGAAATTGAACATCAGTACGAAATATCCAGTAGTGAGAAAGATCAGCGGTCAGCCTATAATAAACTACAGCAAATTAATACTGAACTGGAAGCAATTCAGGATAAACATCAAAATGTCCTCGATGAAGAGAGCTTTTTAAAAATAGTAGCTTCAAAAGTTTTATCCGGTACAGGCTATCGCGAAGCTGAATCAATAGCCCGACAAGAATTGCAGAAGGAAGCCGGGTTATATACAATTTTCGATATGGGTGAGGTACTTATAAAATCGGTTCCGTTTTTTGAATTTTTTGAAGATTTCAGCAGCCTTCTTCCGAACAAGATTGATTTGGAAGATATTCTGAACGAAAACATGAATGCCGAGGGATATAAAGCAGCACGTAATTTCTTGACGATAGCAGGTCTTGATGCCAGTTTTTTCAGAGAGAAAAACCATCGGATTCTTAAGCAGAAAATTGAAAATCTGAATAGTGAAATTACCATTAACTTCCACGATTACTGGAGTCAGAATGTTGGAAAAGACAGTAAAATATGTCTGAATTTTGAACTGGAACACTATGATTATACACATCCGGAAAAAAGTGGTAAGCCTTACATGGAGTTCTGGATAAAAGATAAACACGAGAGATTGTACCCGAAGCAACGAAGCAGGGGCGTACGTTGGTTTTTATCGTTTTATCTGGAGTTAAAGGCTGCTGCAAAGCGTAAAACCGAAGCACGCATTTTACTTATTGATGAGCCCGGACTTAGTTTGCATGCCAGAGCCCAGGAAGATGTGTTGAAGGTTTTTGAAGACTTGAAGGATTCCATGCAGATAATTTACTGTACACATTCTCCTCATCTGATCGATCCGAACAAATTATACAGGATTCTGGCAGTTCAGAGAGCCAACGAAATGGATGATCAGAGCGAAACAATCGTTCTCGATGCTGGTTCACTGTACAGTGCCTCAACCGATACATTATCTCCCGTATATTCATTAATGGGTGTGCGTATTAATAATCAGGATTTTATAAAGGCCCAGTATAATATTATTGTTGAGGATACACTGGCCTATTATTACCTGAATGCATTCAGCAGGCTTGCTAACAGTTCGCCGGCACCGTCATTTATTCCCTCAACCGGTCTTACAAATATCCCGCTTCTGGCAAATATATTGCTTGGCTGGAAGGTCGATTTTTGTATTCTTATAATGGGGGAATCGCGTGCGAATGAAATTCTTTCGGAAATATCAAATTCTTTTTTCTTTGCACGCAAAGAAGACATGAATCGGAGAATTATTAAAATTCAAGAGTATGAATACCCCGAAGATGTTTTCTCAACTCTCGATTTTAAGAAATTTGTATTACAGCGCAGGGAGGGAATCACTGAGAATAACTCTGATTACATCATTGAACAGGGGCTATCGCGAACCATTCTC
>CAYUAV010000493.1:0-3608 GCA_964442665.1 uncultured Bacteroidales bacterium | reverse complement strand
CAGGTTGTTAGCCATTGTAATGGCATCGTACGGACATACCTTAAAACATTTGATACATCCTATACAGGCAACTGCGCAACTTTTTTTTGCGATACCTCCCTTATCTTCGTTCATGCATGCGACGTAAATTTTACGTTCTTTCTTAGCACGTTTCCTCAGCTCAAAAAGATTCTTCGGGCAAGCTTTAACACAAGCTCCGCAGGCAGTACAATTTATGTCGTTAACTACCGGCAGTCCGGTGAAGGCATCCATTCGGAGTGCATCGAATTTACATACTTCCACACAATCGCCAAATCCTAAACACCCATACTGGCATCCGGTATCGCCTCCGTAAAGGGCTGAAGCGACAGCACAATTCGATGTTCCATCATACGTATTGGTTTTGGGCCTTACATCGCAGGCACCGTTACACCGTAATACGGCCACACGCGGGTCCTGCTCAACGGCATCGCGACCCAATATTTTAGCTACTACACTCATCGTATCATTACCTCCAACAGGACAATAGAGTCCTTCAAAGTCATCCGATTTAACACATGCTTCAGCAAAATTCCTGCATCCGGCAAAGCCGCATCCTCCACAGTTTGCAGCCGGCAGTGCTTCTTCAACCTCATCAATCCTGGGATCTTCTATCACTTTGAATTTCCTTGCCACAAAATACAGAATAATTGCTGCCGAAGTTCCCAGTGCACAAAGCGATATTATTGTATATATTACTACTGAATTCATTTCAAATCACTTTTCGTAATGTAAAAATAAATGACCTTCTCAGATGATTGCGGAAAAGATATAAACCGCTAAAATAAGGTACGAGAATAATCAGCGATACAATTCCGGTAATTAATTCATCAGCATCCAGCCAGGTAAAAAGGAATAAAATAGTTATTACCAGAAGAAATGGAATAATATAGGCAATTAATGTTGCCTTCAAACCCATAATACGTTTCATATTAATAAGAACCGGTTCACCTTTTGAGTATTCATTATCAGCAACAGGTACCTCATAGTAACGTGTTGAACCTTCGGAAATACCGCAAGCTGATTTAGCATGACAAGTGGCACATGCTTCGAAAGAAGAAATACGAACTTTTGCCAGTCCATCAACAATCTCCTCAATAACTCCTTTCTGTTCAATACAAGAAGAGGAATTCATTCAATCTCATTCAAATTTTTGGGAGTACAAAAATAAAATAGTTCAGCAAACTAAGTATAACATATCGGTAAATTTCCTGAAAGTTAGAATGATTTTAAATTGAAATGTGATTATCACACCTGAAGTATTTTTACTATCTCTTTTTAATCGAAGTGAAAGGATACCGGTTATTTTTCACTTCAGCCAGACGCACTTTAACCGACCCGACAAGAATAGGCGATTCCGCATACACAACAATATGATTTTTATCGTTCGTCGCCCATACCGTCATATTCTCACCCTCATGAAACATCTCTCCTTCGATGAGCATAACAGAAAATTTAACGCATTCAAATACCCCGATATGCTTTAGCTTATAATCTTCGATACCCTGGTAACGGAAATATATCGGATACGATTCTTTATCGAGCATAATAGTAATCGGAATCGAATCACCTATCTTATGTTTTGAAAAATCTATATTCCGTGCATACAGCAATGCGCTCATAATATCAAAAGTACAGGAAGTAACAGGCAACGTATCGATAGTCATGGGTTTATCATTGGTTTTATTCTTTGCAATAACCTCATTATCCTCAAAATTATAAAGATAATAGTCATACTGCCGGTAATTTCCTTCCTTAATGTCCCTGCACGAACTGTATGGTTTCAGTGTGTTTTCATCTACAACCGTTTCAAAACGATCACGCACTTTAAAGATCCAATCCCAGCTTTTGTAGGTTTCTCCCAGGCCGACAAAAGTGTAGGCGGGTTTGTTCTGAAATTCGGATTCATTTATTGAAAGGGTAATCTCACCTACTTCCGTCCAGATAACAAACCAGTCGTACGAAACAATATAAGTAACTTCTTCACCTGATCTGAAAGTTGTATTTGAACCTTTACAAACCTGAGCTCTGAGGTTTTGTATCGAAAAAGTGACAAAAACCAATACCAGCAGTTTAAGAATAACTAAACGTCCGATCTTTCCCAATTTTTACAAGTTTAGTGCCTGCAAAACTAAACGATAGTATGCTGATGTTATTGAAAAGTTAACCATAAAAATGGAATTTGCCCTAGGTCTCAATAAAATTAAATTTAAAACCCAGTATCGATTCATAGTACTCTCCCCGCTCCATAATATCATCATCTCCCTCCTCATAGTACCAGTTGATCGTTAATTTAATACCTTTTTTTGAAATATCGACCAAAGCACGGAGAATATGAAGTATGGCTTTTGATGATCCACTATTAAAATACTCCAGTTCAATATCGAGAGTTGTAATATTACTACTGGGCGGATCCTGACAAAAGAAATAAATCCATTCAAAAAGCTGGTCGTAAAACATTGTAGGGTCTTCCGGGATTGAACGACCGCTAATCTTAAGCCTTCCATCGGTATGAAATCGTACTTCAGGAGTTTTTTTTGTACTTCCAATTAGCAGGTTGTTCATGAAACATGTTAATTTGCCAAATAGGTATAAAACTTAAAAATACAATAATTTAATCTTAAAATGCTATATGTAAATCAACAAAAAAGGTATATACGTAAAAATCCGGAAACAATTATAACTAAAATGTTGCACAATGAATAATGGTATTATCAACACAGCTGTAAAGGATTACATAATCGATATTTTTGAAGCGCTGGAATTTGCATCTGTTAAACACAAACTTCAAAAACGAAAAGGTTCAGCAAAGATCCCCTTTATTAATCACCCGATTAAAGTGTCACTCCTGTTGCTTGAAAAATTGAAAAATCCTCCGAAAGAAGTTATTATAGCCGCTCTGCTTCACGATGTTCTGGAGGACACAAATACCTTGCCCGAAGAGATCGAAGAACGATTTGGCACTAAGGTATTACGTCTTGTTAATGAGGTAACAGATGATATGAGCCTTTCATCGAAGGAAAGAAAAAGGAAACAAATTGCCAAAGCCGATACACTAACAACGGAAGCCCGATATATTAAAATTGCAGATAAAACATGTAATATCAGGGACATTTTAACCACAAAAATAAACTGGACGCGGAAAAGAAAGACAAATTATATTGAGTGGGCAATAGATGTCGTTTCTCGTATTCGCGATACGCATCAGGGCTTAATTCAGGAGTTTTATACTTCAGTAAGAGCAGCGCAGGAAGCACTTGGTTATGAGTTTAAGTTTTTGCTTTAATCCGTGCAAATGGGGTATCGGTATGATTTCCATATTCATCATGTAAAAACTTATGATATCCGGCAAGTGCTATCATGGCTGCATTATCGGTTGAATATTTAACCTCCGGTATATAAACATGCCAGTTATTTTCACTACCTGTTTCAATTAGTTTTGTTCGCAAACCCGAATTAGCCGAAACACCACCAGCAATAGCAATATGTTTAATACCGGTTCTATTTGAGGCAAGGATTAATTTTTCCATAAGAATTGCGATAATATGATCCTGTAATGATGCGCAGATATCAGTTTTGTTTTTATCGAT
>CAYUAV010000492.1:0-3616 GCA_964442665.1 uncultured Bacteroidales bacterium | reverse complement strand
ATATGCCTTTGCCAACACCAATAGGTTCGTTACCGGCCTGCGGTGGCTGAGGATCATTATTAGCTGCCAGGGCAGTGGCATTTGTACTGATTATTGTCCATGCACCGGCAATAAGACCCAAAAAAACAAATAAAACTGCAAGTAGATATCGCGCCTGATACATACGCTGACGGGCCTTTTTAAATAAAAATGTGATACTTGTAATTCCCAGCAGATAGGTAACAAAGGATGATGCAATAGGGGCAGCAGCCTTCATACAGGGGTAGGCGGCACGACTGGGTTTCGGGATAACCCTTATAAGAAACCAGATCAGTGATCCCAGACCCGCTACATAAAAAACAATTTTGGAAGGAATCCTGATCTTAATAAGAAAATCAGTTAACTTTTGAAACCGGTTCAGCGAATCTCTCTGTCTCATTTTTATTTTTTTAAAATAGGTTTTTTAAAATTGTCACAATCACCTTATAACAAGATAAGAACAACTCATGTTAATTTCCAATGTCTAAATCAGAAAATGCTTTAATTGTACGTCCTATCCGCGCCAGGGTTTCCTAAAGTAAGAAATTATAAATTAAATTTCAAAGCAGAAAATCAAATATTATTAAAGTCTCGCACATTTTTTTGAAATGTAAGCTCAAAAATTAAGGAATTTAAATACGCTGTTATATTAATCCCGGCTAAAAATATTACCCCTGGCTTTCATTAATATTATACCGGCTGGAAAGCAGAGCAAGCAGATTACTGAAAGTTTGCATGGCCTGAATAGTTTCATCCGATACAACCTTTTTCTGTAACCTTAATAATAATAATGCATACAATCCGGTAATACAGGTATCAATTTCATTTCTGGAACTGTTATTTAACTTGCTTTCGAAAGCTCTGATATTGGGAAGAGCAAGTAAGTATTGTTCAATATATTGTTTATCCTGTTTCCTTTCAATGATCCACTTATGATACTTATCCAGATCATCAACTAATTTCTTTAACTGCTCAAGATGTCCTTTTTCTTTTATTCCTTCCTGGTGCATGAGAAGAATTAAATCGGCATACCAGCTCCGAATTTCACTATTTATTTTTTCCTATACTTTAAACTGATCGATGATTCGTTTATCAATAATTGATATGTCAAATCCACATGCTCTTATCGTATCTTCTACCTGATACATGTAGAGTATATATTCAACAATATTCTGTTTCCACTTTTCCCTGGCTATCAGCATAATATCTCACTTATACAAATCATTACTCAGGTCATCGATCTGTCTCCTGTCTTTTTTGGTAGGTCGTCCGGTACCTTTATCTCGTTTAATAAAGTATGTTTCATTGATTTTAAGCTTGTTTAGCTCTTCTATACTGGTCTGATCGGTAAGATATTCCGGAACCAGTCTGGCCGATAACCTCTTTTCAGTAAGTTGTTTCACCGTATAATTATAAAGAACCGGTAGTTTGCGCACGGTAATTCGGTCTCCCTCCCTGATTTCTTTTGATGGTTTTGCAGTTAATCCGTTAACCAGAATATGCCCCCTCCTGCAAGCATCCGTTGAAACAGAGCGGGTTTTATAAATTCTTACCGCCCATAACCATTAATCCAGTCTTACCGAATTCAATTTTTATCTGCAAAGTAGGTAAAATCTCAATTAAAGTGCAACCTAACCACGAACAGTATTTTAAGGCTGTTAACATTTCATGAAATTTATCATTACGCCTAAGAATAGAAATCACTAATTTGTTTCCCGTAAAAACTGACAAATTTAATTTCCCTTTACCATGAACATTGATAAAATAATGCAGGAACTGGAATTTCGAAATCCCAATGAGCATGAATATCTGCAGGCTGTGCACGAAGTTTTGGTTTCAATTGCAGGGATATACGATGAAAATCCTCATTTCAGAACAGCAGGAATAATTGAACGGCTTATTGAACCTGACCGGGTGATCAGTTTCAAAGTGCCCTGGATGGACGATGAGGGTCGAGTGCATGTCAATCGCGGTTACAGAGTTCAATTTAATAATGCAATTGGCCCCTATAAGGGAGGATTGCGTTTTCACCCCAGTGTAAATCAAAGTATACTGAAATTTCTGGGATTCGAACAGATCTTTAAAAATGCTCTTACAACGCTGCCAATGGGCGGAGGCAAAGGGGGATCGGATTTCCAGCCTAAAGGAAAATCAAATTCAGAAATTATGCGTTTCTGCCAATCGTTTATGCTGGAGCTCTGGCATGTTATAGGACCCGAAATGGATGTACCCGCTGGAGATATTGGTGTTGGAACGCGTGAGATCGGTTATCTGTTTGGTATGTATAAAAAACTAACACACGAATTCAAAGGTATACTGACAGGCAAAGGACTTCACTGGGGCGGAAGCTTAATACGACCCGAAGCCACCGGATTTGGAGTTGTATATTTTGCAAAGGAAATGCTGGCGACCCGCAATGAAGACATCGGGGAAAAAACAGTGGCCGTATCGGGTTTTGGCAATGTAGCCTGGGGGGTTGTTACAAAGCTGAATCAGTTGGGAGCGAAAGTAGTAACGCTATCAGGCCCCGATGGCTATATATATGATGAACAAGGTATTAATGGCGAAAAAATTGATTATATGCTCGAATTGAGAGCTAGTAATGAAGATATTGTGGAACCCTATGTACATGAATTCCAAGAAGCACAATTTTTCCCTGGGAAACATCCCTGGGAAGTAAAATGCGAAATAGCTATTCCCTGTGCAACTGAAAATGAATTAAATGAAACCGATGCGCTTGCCCTGATTTCAAATGGTTGCATTTGCGTTTGCGAAGGAGCCAATATGCCCTGTACCCCAAAAGCCATTGATTTTCTCCGGGAGAATCGTTTGCTCTACTGTCCGGGAAAAGCTGCTAATGCTGGAGGAGTGGCCACATCGGGACTGGAAATGACACAAAACGCCATGAAACTGCAATGGCTTAAAGATGAAGTCGATCACAGGCTGCACCAGATCATGGAATCGATCCATGCTATTTGCAGACATTATGGCGAATGTGCCGATGGTTATATCGATTATGTAAAAGGTGCTAATATTGCGGGATTTCTGAAAGTAGCGAATGCTATGATCGATCAGGGAATAGTGTAGTATTAGAATAACTGCAATAACATTTTTTTCATCTCATCATAATTGCCGGTAACCGGAAATTCCGGAAAGTCGTTAACAACATTCTGCGGAGGTTTATAAAGGAATGCCTTATCTGCTTCCTGAAGCATGGATATGTCGTTATAGGAATCGCCAAAAGCAATGACTGTATAATTCAAGGATTTAAGTGCTTTTATCACCTGGCGTTTCGGATCTTTCTGCCGAAGCTTGTAGCCAATTATCCTATTAGCCGTATCCACTTCAAGTGAATGACAAAAGAGTAAGGGATAATCCAATTGACTTAATAATGGCCCGGCAAATTCGGTAAATGTATCGGATACAACCACCAGCCTCGTGACCGATTTGATCCAGTTTATCATTTCCAGGGCGCCATCGAGTGGTTTCAGGGTACTGATTACATCCTGTATATCTTTAAGTTTCAGGTTATGCTTATCGAGAATCCTGAGCCGGTAATGCATGAGTTCATTATAATCCTTGATATCACGTGTTGTTA
>CAYUAV010000491.1:0-3619 GCA_964442665.1 uncultured Bacteroidales bacterium | reverse complement strand
TTTTGTTCTTATCGAGAACCTTCAGCAATTGTCCGAGGTGGTTGTAATCGGATATGGGACCCAGAAAAAAAGTGATCTGACAGGTGCAGTGGCATCGGTGAATACAGAGGAACTTCAGAAGATACCTAATACCGGTATAACAAGTATGTTGCAAGGTATGGCTGCCGGAGTACAAGTACTGCAAAATTCAGGACAACCAGGAAGCGAACCGGTAATTCGTGTAAGAGGACTCGCTACAGTTAATGGCGGTAGTCCTTTAATTGTAATAGATGGTATAACAGGCGGATCATTATCAGATATTAATCCCGCGGATATTGAATCGATAGAGATACTCAAGGATGCTGCTTCGCAAAGTATATACGGTTCTGCTGGAGGTAATGGGGTTATTCTTGTTACCACCAAAAAGGGTCAGGTAGGTAAACTGAAGGTCAAATTTGATCTGTTTACCGGTATCCAACAACCCTGGAAAACTGATTTAGGAATTGCCGATGCACAGGAATACGCGGCATTATATAATCGTTACCAGGAAACGAGGGGACTGGAAGATTATTTCCCGTATGAAGGTGGTGTATACCTGAATCCTGAAACCAATGCAGAACTTACTAATACCGAATGGACCAAAGAAATCTTCAGAACTGCATTTATTCAAAATTATAACCTTTCCCTTAGCGGTGGTAATAAAATTTCCAAGTTTTATCTAGGATTGAATTATAATGATGAAAATGGAATTGTACTCAGAACTTCGAACAATCAATATATTATCCGATTAAATTCGGAACATAATATTGGCAAGCGAATTACCGTTGGTGAGAATTTCAACTTTATTCAAAGTAATTATCGCTCACAGAATGAAAGAAATGAATATATTTCCCCTCTGTCCACATCAATCCAAATGCTACCGTTTATCCCTATTATGGCTACCGATGGTTCGGGTAATTATGCATACAGGGATGCCGGATTATCCTCCAATGTTACTAATCCCCTGGCACAGATAGAGTATAATAATAATATTACTAAATCACAATCCATTAACGGAAATGCTTTTGTCCGATTAAAAATCATTGAAGGCCTCACATTTGAAAGCCGTTTTGGTATGGGATATAATCCCACTGAATACAGGCATTTTGTTCCAGCCTATACTATAGGTACGTTGGAAAATCCAAGTGCTTCACAAAGTATCAGTAATAATCAGTATGATTATAATGTCTCGTTAACTAACAGCTGGCAATGGCAAAACTTCTTTAACTATTCTTTTACCTTGGCTAAACAACATAATTTTAATCTGACTGCAGGTTATGAATCTGGCTATTCGAAATACGACTATACAAACCGGCAGAATTACTTCGATACCATTCTCTTTAATCCCTCAAACTGGCAGGAATTTTCAGGAGCTGAAGATATGGATATTATTCAGCAAAAGATGACTGAATCAACAGGTTATGCTTATTTCTTCAGGTTGAATTACGATTATAAGGGAATCGTTCTGCTGCAGGGTAATTTCCGGCGTGATTATTCATCCAAATTCGGACCCAATAATCGTGCAGGTAACTTCCCGTCTATTTCGGCTGGTTTGAAATTTAGTGAAATAGCGTTTATCAAAAACCTCAATATTTTTGATTTCGGTAAAATCCGAGTCGGATACGATGAGACAGGAAACAGTGATATCCAGCCCTTCCAGTACCTTGCCACAATAGGTTCACTTCCTATGCACGGATACCCATTTGGTGGTTATGAAGTGCAACCGGGAGCTGCCCTTATTACTGCCGGTAATCCTGATTTGAAATGGGAAAGTGTAGTTACTAAAAACATAGGTGCGGATTTCAGATTTCTTAAGAATCGTCTTGGTTTTTCAATTGATATTTTCCAGCGTGAAAACCAGGATATGTTATTGCGTAAATCTGTACCCTTAACTGTGGGATATCGTATCACGGACGCAGGTAATGAACTTGGTGATGCACAAATTGATACACGACCACTAGTCAACTATGGTACACTGAACAACAAGGGATTCGAAATTTCTGCCTCATTTAAAGACAATGTAGGCTTATTTGGGTTTGAAGTATATGGTAATATCACGCGGGCAATCACCACTATTGATGATATAGGGGACCCGCTTTATGCCGGAACCGGCCGTGGTGTTTCTAATGTATGTCAGACAGTCAACGGGGGACCAGTCTCTGCTTTTTACGGATATCAGACTGATGGCATTTACCAGGAAGAGGATTTTTCCTGGTATTATGATGCGAGATGGAGACGTGTTGCAGTAGACCCAAATGGTTCCATTACAGTTGATGGTACCGATGCAAACGGAAATCCAGTTATTTATAATACGCTGTCTACCATTTCTGTACCAGGTAGTTTCCGATACGTTGATGCAAACGGAGATGGTGAAATTACTACGGAAGACATGGTACAAGTAGGAGATCCAAATCCTGATTTTACTTATGGCTTTGGGGCAAATTTCACATTTCAGAATTTTGATTTGAGCCTATTTTTCCAGGGAAGTTATGGTAACGATATTTTTAATTTAATGAAGGTGAATACTTACAATATTGATAACGGAGGATTGAATGTGGCCAGCGATCTGGAAAATGCATATATTCCTGCAATTTATGAAACAGGTGGCCCGAATACCGCTCCTGTTTTAACTTTACCTGCTGAAAACACCACAATAGGAATAAAACGTATGGACTTTGTTTTGGTTCCATCGGATTTCTTTGTTGAAGATGGTTCATATTTACGCTTGAAAAATGTTCAGCTTGGCTATACATTACCATTTGACTGGTTGAAAAAAGTAAAAATTCAGAAACTTCATTTCTATCTTGGAGGTTCTAACCTGTTAACATTTACAAAATATACCGGTTTCGATCCTGAAGTCAATGAGACGTCAATCCTTGAAAGAGGATTTGACAGGGGAACATACCCACAATCAAGAATGTACATAATAGGTGTGAACTGTATATTTTAATTGACAGAATTAATACTTAAAAATAAAATGATGATAAAAAATAATATAAAAAAATGGGGTTACTTGCTTCTGGTAACTCCATTATTAATGATTTCCTGTTCAGAAAATTTTCTTGATACAGAGCTTTCTGGAGTAGCTAGCGAAGATGTGTATTATTCAACGGTTACTGGCATCTCAGAACTGGTAACCGGAACCTATGCTTCAATCAATACTTGCCCGGCTTCTTTGCATAATCTGGATGTGATGTATATTGCCTTTGGCAGTATTGCCTCAGATGAAGCCGAAGCCGGTGGTGAACAGGGAGGAAATGATATTGTTGATTTTCAGAACTGGGATAAAGGTATACCTCAGGTAACCGAACCAAAAGCTGTGTCGGAGAATAACTGGGGCTATAACTACAAGGTCATCGCCAGAGCTAATCAAACACTGGAAGGAATTTCATACTATCGAGATAATTTTTCTACTGACAATCCGGATACAGCTGCATTATTGAATCAGTTTGAAGGTGAAATGGAGTTCTTGAGAGCATTTGCTCATTTTAAAATGACCCAGATATATGGTGGAGTACCTATTATAGATCATATACTCGGATCATCGGAATATAATGTTTCCCGGAACACTGTTGCAGAGTGCTTGCATTTTGTGCAGGAG
>CAYUAV010000490.1:0-3620 GCA_964442665.1 uncultured Bacteroidales bacterium | reverse complement strand
ATTGCTGTCAGCATTAAACCGCTGCAGAATTACCCCCGGGATTACAGACAGATTAAATTCAGGCTATACCGCAACAATGCAGGCGACAGCACCTCTCTTTCAAATAATAATATTTATTCCATCATCGAAGATAATCGTAAAAATATCTGGATTGGTACTTATGGTGGCGGATTGAACAGGGTCGTACAACGAACAACCACGAATTTGTATTGCCACAGATTTAACGCTTCGAACAGCAATCTTTCGGTAAATGACGTACGTAATATCTTTCAGGACAGTGAAGGCAGGATTTGGATTGGCACTACATTTGGTCTGAACCTGATAAAGGATTATGGCCGGAGTATTGACAGCATCGATTTCAGGGTATTCACCTACGAGCCTCTCTCCGATTCCTCAATTAGCTATAACGATGTGGTTCATATTTTCGAAAGCAGCAATGGCAATATCTGGTTTGCAACATTCGGCGGAGGGCTTAATAAACTTCTTCTTCTAAATAGGGATAAAGCTGTATTTCAGCATTATAACCATACTGACGGATTGGTCAACGATGCCGTTTTTGGTATTTTGCAGGATGGAACGGGAAATTTATGGCTGAGCACCGAAAGGGGCATATCAAAATTTAATCCCGTTAAACTAACTTTTGATAATTACGATCAGGATAACGGATTACAATCAGACAGATTTTCGGAAAATACCTGTACGGCATTGACCGGTGGTAAGCTTCTGTTTGGAAGTACCGGCGGTATACTGGCAATTGAACCTAAAAATATTGTCAGAGAGTCGTATATACCGCCCGTAGTATTTACCAATTTTCAGCTCTTTAATAAAGATGTTGATATTCACGCCTCTGATGCTCCGTTTCATAAAACTGTTGAGTACCTTGACCATATTGTTCTAAAATATTATCAGTCCAGTTTCAGTATTGAATATGCAGCCCTGAGTTATTTCGACCCGCATAAGAATACCTATCAGTTCCGGTTGGTAGGTTTCGAAAATACCTGGAACGATGTAGGCAATTTAACACGGGCAACCTATACAAACCTGTCGCCCGGCAAGTACGAATTTCAGGTAAGGGCATCGGGATGGGACGGAACGTGGAACTCAATACCACGAACCATGATGATTATAATCCAGCCTCCCTGGTATCGTACGGTATGGGCGTATATTATTTATGGCATAGTTTTTCTGATTCTGGCAGAGATTACACGCCGCATACTCACACGATTTAACCGCATGCGGAGGGATTTACTGGTCGAGCGCAGGGTTAACGATATAAAGCTGCAGTTTTTTACCAATGTCTCGCACGAAATTCGAACGCCTCTTACTTTAATTCTGGGTCCGCTGGCGGATATTAAAGCTCATGCAAAGTTGCCTGCTTCATTAAGGCGATCGATTGAAATAATGGATTTTAACGGAAAGCGAATGTTACGACTGGTAAATCAGCTTCTCGATTTCCGTAAGATTCAGAAAAATAAAATGCGTTTAAAAATACAGGAGATCGAGGTTGTTCAATTTGTCAGGGAAGTAATAGAGAATTTCAATCCCCTTGCCGAACAAAAACAAATTCATTTCGGTTTCCACACAGAGATTAACAATTTAATGATCTGGGCCGATCCCGATAAACTCGATTCGGTACTTTTTAATGTACTTTCGAACGCTTTCAAATTTACGCTGCCAGACAAGCGGATCGAGGTGCAAATAAGCATGTTTGGAGATGAATATGTTGAAATCATGTGCATTGATGAAGGAAAAGGCATTCCGAAAGAAAAGATACCCGTTTTATTTCAGCGATATACTCCTTTGTCGGGTAGTGATGTGAATTATCAGGGGACAGGTATCGGGCTGGCGCTTTCCTATGAGATTATGAAATTACACGGAGGTGAAATTGATGTGGAATCGGAAGAAGGCAAAGGAAGTAAGTTTTTTATCAGGATCCGTCTGGGTAATGAACATTTCAGTGAAGATGATTTTTCGGAAGGTGAAAACCAGGTCACAGAACCGCAACACCGAAAAATGGAAGAATCTGAGAAGTATGATGAAATTCGGGAATCTGCCGATGGAACTGAATCTCAAATGCCTTTGCATAGTATTTTATTAGTTGAAGATAATGAGGAAATTATTGTATATGTAAAACAAATTCTGGAATCATCGTACAAAGTTATGGTTGCCAGAAATGGTGTTGAAGCACTGAGTGCAATTAAATCGGTACATCCCGATCTCATAATCACAGATGTCATGATGCCCGAAATGGATGGTATTGAACTAACCCTCAATATTAAAGATAATTTTGAGACCAGTCATATACCGGTAGTTATGCTTACAGCCAAATCACAGATCGAGGACCAGATACACGGAATAGAATCGGGAGCAGAAGCCTACATTCTGAAACCTTTTAATGCAAACTATTTGCAGGCTGTTGTACTGAATTTGTTAAGGCAGCGTGAGATTATTATGAAGCGTTTTTTTGATCGTAAAGGATCTTTACCTGAAGGTATCAAAATAACTACAAAGGACGAGAAGTTTATGAAGGATGTGCTGGCAATTATCGAGAAGAATTATTCCGATCCTGATTTTAATGTTGAAAAGCTGGTTGATTTATCGACAGTTGGCAGAACGGTTTTCTATAACAAGATAAAAGGGCTGACTGGAATAGCTCCTGTCGAATTTCTTCGCAATATGCGATTGAAAATTGCCTCAGACCTGATGATCGACTCAGGGTATAATGTTTCGGAGGTGGGCTATATGTCGGGATTCAACGACATCAAATATTTCAGTAAGTGTTTTAAAAACCATTTCGGGATGACTCCCACAGAATACAAGCATAAATACTCACCGGAAACTTAGAAGCAGAAATAATGTTCCAACCTTACCCAATTGGTATTTTTCTTGTTCCATCTTATAAAATGAGTTACAAAACTGTTATTGGGTTATGAGCTAACAACACATGAACAAAAATTTATTATTCAGCGGAACTGACATTGAATCATTAACAAATGTACCCTCATTCCGTCACATACAAACAACTACCTGTAAGGAGATCCGGCAGATGTGACGGTTTTCCTGTTGTAAACCTAACCCCGGACAACGTCCGGGATTAAAGACATACCAGTTCTAAGGACTTTTTCCGAGGGATTTATTTGGTCTAAAAGCTTTTTATGTGTTGGACTTAAAAAATGAACGTGGGCAAGGTTAGCCGGCTCAGGCCCGGTCAATGAACGGAGCCACTAAGAGTAATAGAGGGTAAAAGGTATATCGGAGGGTACGTTAACACGATTTAGGCTAACCAGGAGTTTTTTAGTTCCTTTTTTCATCGACTGGAAAGAAGGAACAAACATCTAACATTTCAAATCAACTTTACTTAACATCAAATCTCCAACAATAACAACAAATAAAACCAAACAATAAAACTGAGGTATGGAGTAATGACTCATGGACAATAATTTATTACTTAAAGGAGCCTGTCATTTATCAGAGCCGCTGAGAGCGACAGAGGGGATAGAATACAACGAAGAGTGTGTTTGTCCGTTCCATGCTGCACGCAGGTTGAGAACCGGAGATCTGTAAAAATCAAAGAAGAATATGAGCCATCTGCGGGATTTGAACCCGCGACCTGTTGTTTA
>CAYUAV010000489.1:0-3621 GCA_964442665.1 uncultured Bacteroidales bacterium | reverse complement strand
GAACTACTGCTACTGTTACAACTTGTTGTAATTGTCCATTGTAGCTCATAAGTCCCGAGTTCGGGAAATTCGACATAGGTGTTAAATAATGTTGAATCCTCAAAAGTCCCTGTTCCGGTGATAAATTGCCAGTAACCATAGCCAAATGGAGGCGGATCGGCAGCCAGATGAGTGCCAAAAGTATAATCAAGACTTTGATCTTCACCCGCATCGGGTGTTTCAGGCTGTTCATAGAACATAATTTCCACGTCAGCCTCATCGGAACAATGCCAGTTCTGCTCAGTCCAGGTAAAAATATAGGAACCGTAGCCACTGACTTCTACTTCCGATCCGGGATCATTTTCATTAACAAATGCGGCCCCGCTCCCACTCCATGTTCCGGTTCCAACTGAAGGAACTGCCAAAAGATTATAGGTTTGTCCGCAAACCTGGGTATCGGCACCGGCATATGCATCTGGCACTTCATATACTGTCAGATCGATAATCCCTGTATTGGAACTCAGGTCGGCATGACAGGTACTATCGTCGATCAGGTCCAGTATCCGTATTTGTCCTGACTCATATACCGGAAAACGGATTTCGCCTGAAGTTGAAGTAATTCCGGTTTCAGTATGAACCGGCTTATCTTCACCCAGCACAATAGTCCACGGCGACGGACCAATCAAACCAGTATATTGAACCGCTATATCATTACCGGCACAGGCAGTATCTATTGTACTTAAAATATCGCCCGAGGGGAGATCATTGATCCGGACCAGCACAGTCTCTGTTGTATCCATACATTGATTATAATCTCCTGAAAGTACAATACGGCGGAAGAACAGGGTATCTGTAAGAGCTGGTGATGTGTAATTCTGCGTAGTATTGGTCCCATCGGCCGATTCCCAGTTCATCGTTTCGAGTGATTGCTCCCACAGGTATCTTGTTGTTCCCTCAGTGTCGCCTCCGGTGGGTATAGTCCCGTTCAATGATTTCGGAGAGTTATAACACGTATACTGTGTTGACGATCCGTTAATCAGGTTATTCCCTATAGCCTGGAATACGGTTATAGTAACCGTATCGCTGTTGCTGGTACAGATCTGTGATGTAACCGCCCTCCTGAACTGAGTAGATTCTATTAATGCCCCTGAAGCATAGGATGGTTGGTTATTGGTTCCGGATGCCGGCTGCCATGAACCACCCGATACCAGTTGCGATTCCCATAAGTATCCGTCAATTCCGGCACCACCGGTAGCCGGCGATTCAAGGAACGGTAAGGGTGATGCACCCTCACAAATGGCACTGTCCTGACTGACCAGCTGATTTATTATATAAGGTATGATATCCAGTTGAACGACATTGCTGTTATCGATACAGGTAAGATTAAGACCCGACTCAACCACTCGACGAACCTGCACTGTATCTTCATATTGTATGGAAGGCATATAATCCATACCGTTTGCTCCAGATATATCGGACCACGATCCGGTAAGTTCACGCATCTGCCAGTTGTAAATATAATCAGGTTCATCGCCCCCTGTGGGTAAGGTTCCTGTGAATGCCAGTGGTATATCGCCCGCACAATACCGTGTCGAATCGGTCTGAATAGCATTATTCCCTAAAGGATCATACACCTGGATAGGGAATGAAACAGCCGTCGTATTGAAACAAACACTGTCTGCGCCGGAATAGACGATTCGTTTATAGAATTTGTCCTGTATAAGTACACCCGGATTAAAATTCTGAGCTGTAGCTCCACCGATCGTTGTATAATCAATATCATTAGTACTTTCCAACCACTCGTACCTATAAATTCCATCGCCTCCCAGGGGAACGTCTGCTTTTACAGTTCCCGCATCCAAACCCGAACAAATAGCTGTGTCAGTAATCTGAAAGGTATTATTGGTGATTAACGGTATAACCGTAAGCGTATCGATATTGCTGGTATCGACGCATACCCGTGCCGAGGCAACAATGCGCCGGTAGTAGGTAGATTGCTGAAGATTACCTTCATCAAAGGATGGATCTGTTGACCTGGGGATCCATGTTACCTGGTTTGTACTCGATTGCCAGTTGTAACTGTAAGAACCATTACCGCCTGTCAGGGCACCTCCGTTCAATGTTCCCGGAATTGAGTTATAACAAAGTGTATCACGAATGGTTAAAAAATTCCCTTCAATGGAATCTCTTACAACGATCTTTATGGCATTTGCCGTATCGATCACTGACCCCGATTCCACCACACGGGTAAAATAGGTGGTTTGTGCAAGTTTATCCGGATAAAAATGCAGTGAATCCCCTGATCCTGCAGCATCAGTCCAACTCTCACCATCAGGACCCTGTAACCAGGTATAGGTGTATCCTGAGAATCCACCTTTTGGCATACTTCCTGTAATTACATCCGGTTTTGTATCGGCGCATACCGTATCAGGAGCCACCAGGGAATTAAATAAAAACCCGTTTAGCGGTAATTGTAAATCAGTAAGTACTTTCCCGGAAGAGCCGAAAACCCCGTTATATTCGCTTGTGCCTCCTGTTCCCCTGGCACCTCCCGAAAATGTTGTGGTAATTCCTGTCGGCAGACTGGTTCCGGCATGCCAGATTACTCCGCCGCCGCCACCGCCGCCGGCACCTGTATAGGGGCTACTTGTCGATGTATTTCCTCCTTTCCCTCCCTGAACCGAAAGATTCAGATTTCCTTCAGATACATTTATATCAAACAATATGGCCCCTCCGCCACCTCCTCCGGCACCTCCTGTCTGAACAGTTCCGCTTATTGCCTCACCATTATTATTGATTGTGTGTCCATTTCCTTCTAATGTATCGACAAGTAAAATGATTATTCCTCCGCCATCACCTGCTTTTGTTGCAGAGTAAGTAGCATTTTCAGTTGATGAACCACCTCCACCGCCCATAGTGACTCTATTAGTATAAAAAATAGCATCTGTTAATTCCATTCCTCCACTTGCCCGTTTAATTTGTTCACAACCTTCCCGATGTCTTCCTCCATTTCCGCCGGCACCATAATGACCACCTCCTCCTCCTCCACTAAACCAACCCAAACCGCCACCGCCTCCGGTTATCATGGCTCCGGGACCTTTTGTATAATCCCAGTCAGCCCTTACATTTCCTTCGCCTTTTCTGCCTGCTTTGGCATTCACAGAAGAAAAAAAATATGAAGTATCAGAAACAAGAAAATAGGGGCTAGAAGTATAGTCAGGACGACATACAGACGGATAGTCGGGTTCGGGATCGGCACCCCGAAAACCTTTTCCGCTGATATCAATATTGGCACCCAGGGTAAGTTTTTTAAAAATAACAAGAGCCAATACACCTCCCGTATCCCCATCCCAGGCCGGAGCTGAAAGTGTATTATCAACTGTAGCATAGTCGGCCTCATAAATTTTAACCAGTTGAATTTTCTCTCCCGTTGTATAATTTGCAGGGGTAAGAGTCACTGTTACCGTTACCTGGTCAATGCCATCATCAACACCGCTCACGGCCAGCATTTCATAGTGACCGGCATTACCAAAACTACCCGGGCTGGTATAACTTTCATAAGGAAAATTGAAAGAAGGCATATTCACACCCGTCATCTGAATAAGAACCACCTTATCGCCCGGATGAAGAGTGCTTAAATCG
>CAYUAV010000488.1:0-3629 GCA_964442665.1 uncultured Bacteroidales bacterium | reverse complement strand
TTCGAAGCCATCGATAATCTGAACCAGGTACCTGAAATTGCCAGTATTCCCGAACAGCATACCGATGAAGGCACAAGCTTCGCCGATATCAACCTGGACGATAATGTGGTTGATGTTGAAGATCCGGATTATTTGCTGGAGTGGTCCTTCCGGCAGCAGTCAGGTTCCAACCTGAATGCATCGATCGACGGAAGCCGCATACTGCATGTGTCTCCTATAAACAGTGAATGGTCGGGAAGTGAGGGTGTCTGGTTAAAAGTTAGGGATACCGGTAGCGGGACATTCAGAAAAGCGGATTCCGTACAGGTGATCTTCACCGTGGATGCCGTAAATGATCCTCCTGTCATAGAAGGTCAGAATCCGGTGGATATGGATGAAAATACCAGCTATGAAATCACCTTATCAAACCTCACTGTTGAGGATAGCGATAATCCGCCTGCAGAATTATCCATTATTATCACTGCCGGATTTCATTATACGTATATCAATCAAACGATAACTCCGGAACCCGATTATTATGGGAATTTGCAGGTAAATTTACAGGTTTGTGATCCTTACGATTGCAGTGATACCTATCCGTTCCAGATCGATGTTATCAATGTGAACGACCCTCCGGTCGTGGAATCGGATCCTAATATCAATGCCGATGACTATGAGGAATACTCTTACACTATCGAAGCCAGTGATCCGAATGCCGATGATACTATTATATACTTTGCCGATACAATACCGGCATGGAGCAGCTTTGACGACGTGACCCATACGTTGTCGGGTGTTCCCCAATGGGAGGATGCTGATAATTTTTATGATGTATCCCTTGGAATCACAGACGAACAGGATACCGTTTACCAGGGATTCACGATCTATGTATCGAACAATGATGATCCCCCGGAATTTACATCTGAACCGGATATACTTGCTTTTCCTGATTCTACCTATGAGTATGATATAACCTTCATTGACAATGATGTCGATGATGAAGTAACATTAACAACTGTTACCATTCCGGATTGGCTGTACTACATTTCATCAGCCCATACCCTGATGGGAGTTCCTTCACAGGAAGATATTAACCAGCAATTCCCCATTGTCCTCGAACTTTCCGACGGTAAACGTACTACATTTCAAAATTTTGTGATAATAGTCCAGCGCCTGACAGGTGTTCACACCTATTCTGATCAGGAAGTACCGGTTATTTATCCGAATCCGACACAGGGTATTATTACGGTTGAAATTGCCAATGCAAAGGATATTACGCAGTTCGAGATCTTTGATTGCCAGGGAAGGGTAATTAAAATAATTTCCAATACAAATCCGGACAGCCACCATACCCTGCTTGACCTTTCCGGATTGACACCGGGATTATATTTTCTTTCCGTAAATAACGGACACGGCAGGCATGTCACAAAATTCCAGATGAAATAAACAAGTAAAGCATGTTAACTGATCAAAATTAATACAGACTGATTTGACAGAGTTATGAAAAAAATTAATTCCTAATACCTTCCTGCATGCTTTTCAATTCGTTAGAATTTCTTGTATTCTTCCCTATCGTTGTAGCCCTCTATTTTGCATTACCACACCGGTTGCGATGGATCATGCTGTTACTGGCAAGCTATTACTTTTACATGTGCTGGAATTATAAATATGTAATACTTATTTTCGCTACTACAGCTATTAACTATTTATCAGGGATCGGCATAGCCCGTTCAAAAAAATCTGTTTTCCGAACAACCTACCTGGTTTTAGGATTGGTTACCAGTCTGGGTATCCTGTTCTTCTATAAATACTTCAATTTTTTTGGCAACTCAGTCAACTCACTGTTTGAGGTATTCAATATCTTCTATAAGGTTCCTGCTTACAAAGTCCTTTTGCCAGTAGGTATTTCCTTTTATACCTTCCAGACACTAAGCTATACTATTGATGTATACAAGGGTCAGAAAACCCCGGAATACCACTTCGGTATCTTCGCCCTGTATGTTTCCTTTTTCCCCCAGTTGGTAGCAGGCCCCATCGAAAGATCGACGCACCTCCTGCCCCAGTTCTTCGAAAAACACAAATTTGAATATGCCAGGATCAGGGACGGGATATTTACGCTTACCTGGGGTTTCTTTAAAAAAGTCGTTATTGCCGACCGGCTATCGGAATATGTGAATATGGTCTATGCACATCCTGATTCCTATGGAAGTCTTACCCTGCTATTGGCTACATTATTTTTTGCTGTTCAGATATACTGTGATTTCTCCGGATACTCCGATATAGCCATCGGAACAGCGAAAATCATGGGCTTTTCGCTGATGCGGAATTTTAACCGACCCTACTTTGCCCGCAATATAAGAGAATTCTGGCAACGATGGCACATTTCACTTTCAACCTGGTTCAGGGATTATTTCTATATCCCCCTGGGAGGTAATCGCGTCGTTAAAGTCAGATACTATTTTAATTTGTTCGCTACATTCCTTGTCAGTGGCTTATGGCATGGTGCTAACTGGACGTTTGTTATCTGGGGTGCCCTGCATGGTTTCTATCTTATTTTCGCTATATGGACAAAGAAAATCAGGGATTCCGTATTGTCGTTTTTCAGGATAAACCGGAATAAAGGACTCGAAAATTTCGTTAATATCCTTGTTACAGTTGTTCTGGTTTGTTTTGCATGGATCTTTTTCAGGGCCAATTCAATAGGCGATGCCTTCCTGGTGATTAAAAGGATCTTTGCATGCATACCTGTCCCTCACCTTAACCTGTTTTATTTTCCTGCCGATTTCTATGTGGCTTTGAGCACTATAATTTTACTGTTTACAATAGAAATAATGGAAGAACGGTTTGGTTTATGGAACCGGATGCAAAGAATTCCTAAGCCGGTGAAATGGATCCTTTTTATTACTCTTGTTTTATCCATTTTTGTACTGGGGAAATGGGAAGATATTGATTTTCTGTATTTTCAATTTTGAAATACCTGGAATAATGAATGAAAAAGTATTGAAATATCTGATCTACACAACAGGAGCAATTTGTCTTTATGCCTTTATATCCATAAGATTTGAGTCTTTATTTAATGCTGTTTTAATTGAAAAAGTAGTTCATAACTACTGGGATAAAACCCAATACGGAGAACTTTACTACTTCAGTCATATACTGAATTTCAGGGAAAAAGGATTGCCGCCGGCAAAACGCAAATTTGAATATTCCGAAAAACAAGCCCCTATGGATAGTAGTGATATACTGACTTTCGGGGATAGTTTCTTTGAGTTTTCACGTCATAAGCAATTTGCCGAGCGACTGGCCGATGATTTTGATAAAAAGGTCTATAACATCAATAATGATCATCCTCTGGATTATCTGGCAGCAACTCATTTTTCAGGTAAGAAACCCAAGCTTATGATTTTTGAAAGGGTCGAACGATATATACCTATCACATTTGAAACCGAGCAAATTGAACCAAAAATGGTTAAAGAAAATTCTTCCGGATTAAAAAGTTCATTTGATTATATAATGGAGAAAATTTTTTATCCCAAAAGTGAAGAACTTTACGATGCTATGTTAAAAAGAAGCTTCTTAACTACATTTTTTTACTCTTTCATTTCAAGAATTAAATTCTGACTTATTCATAAAAACAGAGTAAAATACCC
>CAYUAV010000487.1:0-3632 GCA_964442665.1 uncultured Bacteroidales bacterium | reverse complement strand
CATTAGCAATTTTATTATCTGGTAAGACGTAGCTCCAGCAGCCTTTCGAACACCTACTTCCTGTATTCTTTGATTGGTTGTATAAATTATTAATCCGAATAAACCAAGAAGCGCTACAAAAACCGATAAAAGTGCAAAAAGAACCAGAACCTTGCTAGTCCGAATTACTGAACGATAATTCTGATCAAAATCCTTCTCTAAAAAGAAATATAAGAAGGGATATTCGGCAGTGTACTTTTTCCAGGTTTCCTCAAGAAACTTGATTGATTTATCCACCTCCCTGCCACTTAGTCTGACATTCAGATAACCCTCCCAATTGCCCGGCATTAGCGATATGACGAGAGGTTCGATAGGTTTATCAACCGATTCAAAGTGAAAATCTTTGACAATCCCGATAATTTTCAATTTATCACTTTTCCCTTTGAGAGCAGGCGCTTCGAGAAATGTGCCTAAAACCCTCTTTGTATTAATTTCCCGCGCAGCTGTTTCATTAATAACACACGCCATAGAATCGGAATTAACCGAGGGAGAAAAAAATCTACCTTCAATAAGTGTCAGACCAAATGCTTCACTGAAATCATAATTGACAAATATCTGGTTCATGAAAACATTTCTTCGTACCGAATCTACCTCAATAATATAGGTCAATGCAAGAAAATCTCTTCCTGGTATTGAGTTCGAATTAGTTACTGATTCAATATTAGGATATTTAAGGATTTCTGTCTTAAAATCGTCAATCCTGTCTTTCAAAGCATCCGATCTTCGGATTACCAGAATCCTCTCCTTTTCAAATCCCAGTTCCTTATTTAACATAAATTCAACCTGAGCAATCACTACAATTGTCATAATGATAATAAGAATTGAAATAAAGAACTGTATAACAACAAATACCGATCGTACTTTACGGCTTTTGAATCCTGTATTTAAATCACCATGCAATACTTTAACAGGTTCGTATGATGAAATGAAGAAAGCAGGATAACTGCCGGCCATAATTCCCAGCAGCAATGTAATCAGAACAATGGCACTAATAGTTGAGAGATTACCTAACATACTAAATTTTAAATCGATAGATAAATACCGGTCAAAATATGGCATGGAAATCTCAGTGATCAACAGTGCAATAATCAGCGCAAAGAAACTGTAAAGAACTGATTCGGTCAGAAATTGAAAAATCAGCATTTTCCTCTCACTACCTACAACCTTTCGTAATACAACCTCCCTGGCTCTATTCGCGGAATTTGCCGTTGAAAGATTGACAAAATTCATACTGGCAATGAAAAGAATTAAAAAGGCCAATATTCCAAAAGCATATACGTATAATCCATTACCGTTTGGCTCCAGTTCCACATTCAGATTGGAATTTAGATGAATCTTATTTAAAGGTTGAAGTTTATAATGAATCTCGTTTGAACCGTCCAGAAAATCTTTGTTCGATATTCCCAGATTTTCCTCCACCTCCGGTATAACGTATTTTTCAACCAAAGTATCGATATCATTCTCGAGTATAGATAATTTTATATCCGGTTTGGTCTTGATGTATGTATAAACGCTATGACTGATCCATAAAGGGCGAAGATATTTGTTAAGCGTAATCAATGAACCAATCATATCAAAATGGATGTGCGAGTTTGACTGAACATCTTCCATAATTCCTGTTACAGTGAATGGTTCATCAAAAGTTTCAATCTTTAGTTTCTTTCCTATCACATTTTCATTTCCAAAATATTTTAAAACAGTTGAATGTGTGAGTACAATGCTTCTAGGTTTAACCAGTACACTGTCGGGATTGCCGGCAATAAGTTTGAAAGAGAAAAAATTAAAGAAGTTGGAATCAGCGAAAAGAAAATTATCTTCATTATACCTGATATCATTGTATGAAACCAGCCATGCTCCAAATTTCGCTATTCTGATAACAGATTCAACTGATGGATATTCCTTCTGTAAAACATGAGCCATAGGTGCAGAGGTAACAGCAATTTTAAGAGGTCTTCCCCTTAGCTTTCCTATAACACTAACACGGTAGATGCGGTCGGCATCGCGATGAAAATTATCATAATTGGTTTCGTGAATTACATACAGCGAAATCATCAGCGCACAAGACATTCCAACTGCCAGTCCAAGAATATTAACGAAAGTATAAACTTTATGAGTTGCAATACTGCGAAGTGTAATTATGATAAAATTCCTGATCATATAAATGTATTGCGAGAGGAATTACAATTATCGAACCGCATAAATTAAATATCATTAAATCAGTGATTTGATAAGTTCAATTTTAATAAAATATGTGCGATATTGAACAATATGCTGCACGAAGACGTATAGTACCGGCATCCCTTTCACCTGATATCCTCAGCAGATTGTTTAATCAGCAAGCGAAGCATAAAATAAGAGAATTTTTCATTGACAGCACTAAATTCACCCTGAATTTTGTCATCAGCGATTTTTGCCATTTCAATTATCCCCAGACCTGCCCCACCTTTGTCCGAAAATTTACCATCGGTGATAGTTGCTTTATATAACTCCTTAATTTCCTCGGTATTCATGTTCTGCAGTGTGTCGATTTTATATTTTAAATCAGGAATATCTTCGTTTTTAATTATGTTGGCCGTCTCAATGGAGTATGATTTATTCTCATAACAAATCATTAATTCGGGAGGATATTTTTTTATCAGTTCAGCTTTCCCGGCAATACTTATGTTGTAACGGACAATATTTTCAAGTGATTCGATCATAAGTGTAAGTAGCCTTTTATAGATTCCGAATTTTGCAAAGTGTCCCTTCATTTTATCCTTCAGCGAAGCAATAAGATCGCCAATGGTATCATAGTTAAGAGAACCCTTATAATACAGAATAATATCTTTACAGGTTTTATTCAGCATATCTAATTTGATCAGTGTATTGTGTGAAAGTATTAAATTATCTGTTAATCACCACATTGCTCCTTGTTCATCTTCTTTCTCATATCCCTCATCGACGAGTAATTTACCCTTCTGAGAAGCTTGAACTGCAAGCTGGTCGCAACGTTCGTTTTCCGGAATATTTGAGTGCCCTCTGATCCAATGGAACTTTACCGAATGTATACGGAAAACTTCAAGAAACCGTTTCCACAAGTCGATATTTTTCTTTTTCTTAAAATTTTTCCTCTCCCAGTCTGCCAGCCAGCCTTTTTCAACCGGGTCGCATACATAGCGGGAATCGGTATAAATTTCAACCTTACTGCCTTTTATTTTAATGGCTTCGAGTGCAACTATAACCGCTAACAATTCCATACGATTATTTGTCGTCAGCTTATATCCCTGGGAAATTTCCTTATAATGCTTACCTGATTTTAATATGATACCATATCCTCCGGGACCGGGATTCCCGCTTGCAGCTCCATCGGTATATATGGTAATCTCAGGCGCCACCGGGAATTTTTATACCTGTGTTTGATAAGAACAAGCGGATCGCGATCGCCAGTAATATAATACCAAAAGCTTTTTTAAGAATCTGGATTCCTGCTTCACCAAGGATTCGTTCGAAAAAACTGGTAGCCCGTAATACAAAATATACGAAAACTATATTGAGAGTCAACGCTATAAGAATTTCCCAGATATCATATTCAGTTTTGAGAGAAATAAGGGTAG
>CAYUAV010000486.1:0-3634 GCA_964442665.1 uncultured Bacteroidales bacterium | reverse complement strand
TAAGAATAAAAGTGCGACTCATTCATTCCTCGTCAGATTATTTAATTCCTGAAAATAAGAGCAGAATATTTTACTGTTTTGGTTTTGCATTTAAGCTTTGTTTAATATCTTGCAGACTAAAGACCGATTGTATTTCTGCGTGTCATCAGCCGTTTCGGCAAAACAATATTAACTTATTAAATAAAATACTATGTTAAAAAAGTTTATTGTATTATTCAGCCTTCTGTTAATTATAAGATACACCGTGTACGGTACTCCCGACAGTGTTACTATTGATACAGTAACTAATTATCATGGCTGGGGTTGGGATGTTCTGGTCGTGAGTAATAATTATATAACATTAAGTATTGTACCTTCAATCGGAGCCAGAGTATTGCAATACGATCTGGGTACCGATACTTTTATGATAGTCAACGAATCGTTGCTGGGTGAAGTATTTTACGATCCTTCACCTACTCCCTGGGATGGTAACTGGGGATATGGTGGCTATAAGACATGGCCGGCGCCTCAAAGCATCTGGAACTGGCCACCACCACCTACTCTGGCCTGGGGTAATTATGAGTATGAGGTTACTCATGCTTCAAATGACTCGGTTGTCATCTGGATGAAGGGTCAAACCGAGACTGTGCGAACTCCGGGACTAAGATTTGACAGGTATATGGTGGCTTATCGAAATTCTTCACATATTAAGGTCACCACTGTACTTTTTAACGATAGTGATTCGGAACAGGACTGGAGTATCTGGGAGGTAACGCAAACCATCGTTCAGCATGGGAATGATAACGATTATGCTAATTTTTCAGCTTATTTTCCTGCTGCACAAGCTTCGGATGTGTGGGGAAGTGGCCCCTATTATGAAGAAGTTTTACCGGGAGTTTACCGGGTAAAATATGTAAGCACGGAAGGTAAAATTTCAACCGCTACTTCCGAAGGCTGGGCATGCTTTGTCGATGAACGAGATCAGCAAACTTACGCCAAAGTATTTGATTTGATTAAAGATGCTGAGTATACGCACAATGGCGCATCAGTTGAATTTTATACAAATGGCTCGACAAGATATATGGAGGTTGAGGTACTGGGACCCTATGAAACTATCGGACCCGATGGCGACAGTATTGTTTTTGTCGAGGACTGGTATACTACCCGTACTTCCGGCCCCATATATACAGCTAATCGTGGCGGATTAGTCAGGGAAAAACTTGATTATAATCGTCAGACTAAGGAGGTAACCGGAGAATTTGGAATTTTTAATGAAGGCGAACTGAGACTTAAATTCTTAAATAGTGAAGGAAATGAAACTGGAGAAGGAAGTTCGGTTGAAGCTTCACCCGATACATTGGTACAATTGACTGAGGCAGTTGAACTTCCTCCGCTGACAGAGTCGATCGAACTGCAGGCATACGATGTTGACGGTTCGTATATTGATCGTATCGATAAGGTTAATATTACTACTGATGATTCTTTTTTCGCTTATAAAGCTCTGGAATTTCCGGTGATAGATGGTTTAGCTACCGATGAATGCTGGGATACAGCACGATGGTATCCGCTTGATTTTGTATGGTTGCCCTATAACGATTATGTTGCCCCGGAGGATTTTACAGGACGGTTTAAATTAAGCTGGACAAATGAAAGATTGCTGCTACTGGTCGAAGTTATAGACGATGTCCTGTACGACGGGCATCCTGATCCGCTCCAAAATTACTGGGACGATGATTGTGTTGAAGTTTTTCTGGACGAAGATCATTCGGGCGGAGATCATCTGTATAACTTCAATGCATTCGCCTATCACGTGAGCACTACCTTCGATGTTGTAGATAACGGACCAAGTGGTCCTGCTTTATTTAATTCACATATCGATGCGGCAATGAGCCAGACAGATAGCCTTTATACATGGGAGCTTTCGATAAAAGTTTTCGACGATTCCTATAGCGGTGAATCAAGTATTCCGGTAATATTATCGGACGGAAAAGAGATGGGATATTCGTTAGCGTATTGTGATAACGATGGAAGCCCTTCGAGAGAGAATTTTATTGGTTCCAAATATCTGCCCGAGAGCGAGAGCAATAATAGTTACATCAATGCCAGTTTATTCGGAACATTAACATTGATTGATCCTTTGAGTGGTCCCGATTATAAAGACCCCGGTGCTTTAATGAAGGAGGAAAATATTATGGTTTATCCAAATCCGACTTCAGGGATGCTTTACTACAGATTCGAAAATTTTTCACAAAAGAATTTCAATTACCAAATAAACGATCTGACCGGTCAAACCATTATGACTGGTACCATTACAGATGGATTTAACGGAGGTTATATTGATTTAAGCAGATTAAGTAAGGGTGTATATTTTATAAATTTCCAGACAAACCATGATGTTGTTTCAAAAAGGATAGTATTACTCTAGGTATTGATAGGAATTTTAAAAACGTTATTCCGGCTTTTTAGGGAACTTAACGGGCATTAGTGTGAAATCAACTTTATATTTGCTATATCCAAATGCAATCAGCATTTGAAAAAATTATGTAATAAAAACTCTATTTAGTAATCAAACTTAAATGAATAAAAACGGATATATCCCTGATGAAAACCGGTATGAACAAATGATTTACCGGCGATGTGGCAGAAGCGGGGTACAGCTGCCGGCGATATCATTAGGACTATGGCATAATTTTGGTGATGTGGATGATTTCCATATTTCCACCCGGATCGTTCACAAAGCCTTCGATCTTGGGATCAATCATTTCGATCTGGCCAATAACTATGGTCCCTCAGCAGGTTCCGCTGAATTAAATTTTGGTAAAATATTAAAGAATGATTTAAGAGCATTCAGGGATGAACTGATCATTTCAAGTAAAGCCGGATATTATATGTGGCCCGGACCTTTTGGCGAGTGGGGTTCGAGAAAATATCTGATTGCAAGTTGCGACCAGAGTTTGAAGAGGTTAGGACTTGAATACGTCGATATTTTTTATTCACATCGTTTCGATCCGGATACACCGCTTGAGGAAACTATGGCAGCACTCGATCATCTTGTCAAAAGAGGCAAGGCACTTTATGCCGGAATATCGAATTATAATCCCGAACAGACCATGCGTGCTTCGCAGATTCTCCAGGATTTAGGTACCCCGTGCCTAATTCACCAGCCCAAATATTCCATGTTTGAAAGAAAGCCCGAACTTGGCCTGTTGGATGTATTGAATCTTGAAGGGATTGGATGTATTGTTTTCTCACCTTTGGCGCAGGGACTATTAACAGATCGATATTTAAACGGTATTCCGGAAGATTCGAGAATGGCAAAAGCAACTGCACCTTTTCTGACAAGAAGTGATTTGACCCCCGGGAAATTGAAGAAAATAAAGCTATTACATGCAGTTGCAAAAGATAGAGGTCAGACACTGGCTCAAATGGCAATAGCCTGGCTTCTTAAAGATGAACGGGTGACCTCTGTGCTGATTGGTGCGAGCAGCCCGAAACAGCTGGTTAATAATGTGGTGGCAATCAAAACCATTGAATTTACCGATGACGAATTACAACTAATTGACAACATTTTAAAATCATCGTAATATATGATTGACAAAATTTGCAATTGGGGAATTTTGGGACCGGGAAGTATTTCCCACAAGTTTTCCAGCGA
>CAYUAV010000485.1:0-3637 GCA_964442665.1 uncultured Bacteroidales bacterium | reverse complement strand
GAGAAAAACACTTACTATACCGATGACTGGAAAGAGTTCAAGGAAATCCTTACAATCAAAGGAGGATTTGTAATGGCCCACTGGGACGGGACCACGGAAACCGAACTCAGAATTAAAGAAGAAACAAAAGCGACTATACGATGTATACCGTTCGATGCCAAACCTGAAAAAGGAAAATGTATTTATTCAGGTAAGCCCTCGGAGCGCAGAGTACTTTTTGCCGTTGCCTATTAGTATGAAACCGATAATTTTAACTCTTTATTGCTATGAAAAATACAATAGCTTTATTAGCCCTGATTCTTATATTAAGTTGTTCATCAGGAAAGAAAACAGATGAAATAATAATGGAGAAACTTAATCAATACGCTGAGGTTACTTTAACTGCAGATCTTTCAGACATAACTGAAAACCAGAAACAAATGCTTCGCATATTTTTTGAAGCTGCTGATGTTATGGATGAATTATTCTGGCAGGAAGCTTATGGTGATAAGGATCAATTGCTTGATACGATCAGGGATAAAAACCTGAAAAAGTTTATCGAGATAAACTACGGACCCTGGGAAAGGTTAAACGGTAATAAACCTTTCATGCAGGCTCCACCAAAACCCCCTGGCGCTAATTTTTATCCTTCCGATATGACTCCTGAAGAGTTTGAAGCTTTGGATGACAGTTCAAAATTAAGTCAGTACACATTATTAAGGAGGGATGATTCCGGCAAATTAATAGTAATTCCATATCATGTGGCATTTGCCGGGAAAGTGAACAAGGCAGCCATCCTGCTTCGTAAAGCATCACAGCTTGCTGAAGATGAAGGTTTCAAGAATTATCTTTCACTACGGGCCGATGCTCTCCTGCATGATACTTACCGTGAAAGCGATATGGCCTGGATGGATATGAAATCCAATATGTTCGATTTTGTTGTCGGGCCCATTGAAAATTATGAAGATCTGTTGTTTGGAATTAAAGCCGCCCATGAAGCATATATCCTGATGAAGGATCGGGAATGGTCAGAAAAACTGAATAAGTATGCCCTGTTGCTCCCGGAACTGCAGCAAAAATTACCTGTCGAGGAAATATACAAAACCGAATCGCCGGGTACAAGCAGCGATCTTGCTGCCTACGATGTTTTGTATTATGCCGGCGATTGTAATGCAGGAAGCAAAACCATCGCCATAAATCTTCCTAACGATGAACAGGTGCAACTTTTGAAAGGCAGCCGGCGTCTGCAGCTTAAGAATGCCATGAGAGCCAAATTCGATAAAATTTTAGTGCCGCTAGCACAAGAATTAATTGTACCCACGCAGCAAAATTACATAACATTCGATGCTTTTTTCGGGAACACTATGTTTCATGAGGTAGCACACGGCCTGGGAGTTAAAAATACTATCGACGGCAGCGGTACGGTAAGAAAGGCACTTAAGGAACACTATACAACGATGGAAGAAGGGAAAGCTGATATTCTGGGCTTGTTTCTCGTTACCGAGCTTCAAAGTATGGGAGAATTAGATGCGGATCTGATGGAAAGCTACACTACATTCCTTGCAGGAATATTTCGTTCAATTCGGTTTGGTTCGTCCAGTGCGCATGGAATGGCAAATCTGATACGATTCAACTTCTTTCGCGAAGCCGGAGCATTTACACGCGATGAAGCAGGAAAGTATGCTGTTAATTTTGAAAAAATGCAGGATGCAGTCGATGAGTTATCCCGCAGGATCATCATTATCCAGGGTAACGGGGATTATAATGCAGCAGCTGATATGATTAAAAAGTATGCCATATTAACTGAAGAACTTCAAAACGATTTACTGCGGATCAATAATAAGGGTATTCCCGTGGATATTGTTTTTAAGCAGGGACCAAGCATTCTGGGATTATAAATAAATAGAACAGATATATACGGGATTTCTCTATATTACTGACTATTCGTACTGGCCCGTTTTTCTGAATTGTATTACTACTCCGACACAACGACGGTCGTTCGAGCTTTGGCTGTCACCTTCCGGAACCGAGACCTCGATTATCAGGTTTCGGGTTACTTCATTTGAGAATGTAACAGATTCGTTATAATCATTATTTGCATTATCGTAAATAACACGCCTTCCGGCATTATCTTCAATAATCCTGAAGCGGATATCACCAAACTTGCGGTGAGCACAAACAGCAATATAGTAATCCTCACCGCTATAAGCAATTATCTTCAGTTCACTCACCTGTCCCTGACGGAAAAGTGCGCTTTTTGACTGTTTACTATAGAAAAAAGTATAATCGGCATATAAACAATGATACTGATGATAATCGGTACAATCCTGTGCACTTGAAAACGCAGGAATTAAAAATGCAAATAGTATAAATATTATGTAGTGCAGGGGTTTCATATGAAAAATTAATTTTCCAGATTTTCGGTTATTTTTTTTCTTGTATTTAAAGTCGCTTCACGAAGTTTGTTAAATTGTTCCTTTGTAATCTTAATCTTCTGCCCTCCTTTAATAATAAGTTTCCCCTGATCATCTTTACTCACTTGCGTTTCCTCCGATGATGCAACCAGTTCATTGTATACAGCCCGAACCGGATGTATTAACTGGATCGCTTCGGAAACATTATTATCTCCGGCATATTCGAGTGAAAAATTCATCAGATTATCGAGAACCAGCTTCTGATCACATATTCGCTGGATAATTATATTATCCTCCGAGTATTCATCTACAATTTGAAATGCAAGATACAGGCTCTCAATAAATCCTCCAATGGAGACTAAAGCAAATATCTTCTCCTTATTGTTCCTGGCAAGGTAATTCGTTATATCGATCAGAGCTTCATCGGAAAGCATTTTAAGTGAATCGAGACTTCCGATATTATTTTCAAATCGTTTTAACATAGAAGGATCAAAGGCAGATGATATCCTTAGTTTATCACTTAATCCATAAACAACCTGGAAATAGGTTAAGGCTTCCTTTTGTCGCTGAAAAAGCGTGATATAAGCTAAATCTGCTATATAAACACCCAGGTTTAATGCCTGCGATTTGGAATCGAGATAACGGCTCGCCCGTTCAACAGGCAAAGGTAATTCATCATTAAAAGCAAGCTTTTCTTTATCGATTATGTTGAGCATCTCGTCGGGCGAAGGGAAACGATAATATATATCTTTAACTTCTTCTGTTTCATCAAAACCGGTCATATTCTCATTTTCGATCTGATTCTGAACGTTGCTTCTGTTCTGACAGGCCAAAAGAAATAAACAACATATTATTACAGCTTTTAGATACTTCATAACTTCCATAGAAAAGGAATTTTATTTACTTAAAGTTAATAAAAACCTGAGTTTACTATACAATTTAATTAACTATTCTTCAATAAGGGTTTCAGCGCATTAATAATGTGTTGCCTGGTTTGATTAATAAATTTATTTAAATTATACGTGCCGAAGAAATCGAGAATTCTTCGTAAGCCTTCACACAGAAGTAAAATATAGAAGAAAACAGCGGTCAGAATTATTATCATCAGATTAAATAGATAAGTATCGATATAAAATGATAAAAACTTTTTTTCGGAGGCAAAAAAATGTGCCCTGCCAAAGTTACTGTCAGGAATTTTATAAACAGGTTCATCTTTACGTATTAAAGAGTTTCCGCTTTCATGT
>CAYUAV010000484.1:0-3647 GCA_964442665.1 uncultured Bacteroidales bacterium | reverse complement strand
AAAGTCCCTGTACTTTTCTTTTTAAATGTCCGGTGTTGTAAATTATTTTCATTCTTCCAAACTCGGGTTTAATAACTGGTCTTCCCCCGGAATAGAGAGAAAATAATCCTCTTTCGTAACAGCATCCTCTGGAAATCCCCCTTCCATGGGATGCCGGGTATGTTCCAGTTCTTCCACCCTTTCGAGCCGTACCAGGTCGAACCAGCGGCCTTCGATTTCACCTGCCAGTTCCCAGGCACGCTCCTGTACCACCGAATCGGCAAAAGCTTCTGCCGATAAGCCGGCAGGTATATCATACAGCGAAGCCGTATGGATATCGGTATGATAAGCCCTGCGCCGGATTTGGTTAACAGCTTCGTAGGCATCATTATTGAGCTGCCCCGAACGGGCCATGGCTTCGGCGTATGTAAGAAGTAATTGTGCATAGCGGTACAGGTATATTTTGGGATTGCCGTGAAACCTTTCTTTTTGAGGAGTATTCATGCACCATTCATAAGATAAAATATTTACTGAACTGGTATAAAAAAATTTTCGATAAGCAGGTCTGGCGCATGGCCCCGCTGCCACTTCAACATACATCGAATCAAGTTCAGGATTATCGCGAACCCGATATCCAGGGACATATACTTTTGTAAAAAAAGTGATCTCCTTACGGTAATTATTGGGGTAATTATTATAAAAATTTATTTCTGTAGAAAAAAAACGAATACCAATCCAAGAAGAATCCGCTTCTATTTGGAATGTTTTAAAAGGGATTACATTGTCTCCCAAATATAAAATATTAACACCCGGACTGATACTTAAAGGAAAGGATGAAGTACTGTCAGGTGTTAAAAAATAGAGTGCCAGAATGGTCTCAGGGTTGTACCTGTTATCTTCTTCCCATACCCGGGCAAAGTCTTGTTCCAGTCCAAATCCGAAGTATACTGCACTGTCTATTACTTCACCGGCTGTTTGGGCCGCCAGGGCATATTTCGAATTGTCCTTTACCGGGTAGCCACCCCAGCTCAGGTAAACCTCTGCCAGGAATGCCCTGGCTGTGCCCCGGTGTACTGTATAATATGGGATACGGGCTTCGTTGTTATTTCGGGGAAGCAATTGTATGGCTGTTTTAAGGTCGTTTTCAATAAATGTATATACCTCCCCGTAGCCGGCCAGGGGGGTGGAATAGTCGATATCAATATCCTTTATCAGAGTGATTTTCCCGAAAGTACGTGTCAGCCGGAAATAGCAATAGGCACGAAGAAAATATACTTCTCCTAAAAGTTGTTTTTCCTGTTGTCCCTGTTCTTCGGGAGGATAAAATTGTTCAATGATATTATTAACTGAAGCAATAATCGTATACAATTCTTTCCAAGGACCTTGAATTAGTCTATCATCAGTAAAATACTCACAATCAACATCATAATTATAATAATAATAGTAATTTGGGAAAGGATTACTTGACAAATCATCTCCTTTTGCATTTACATTAAAAAAGATATAGTCAACATCAGTACTTGTAAACAATCTAGAAAATTGAGCATAAGCACCGTTAATTGCCGATTCCAGTTCCTCAACCGATGTAATTTCCGCAACGGATAATTCCTCTTCATGAAAAAGCTTGTCACAGCTTAATAATGAAAAACAAAGCAGATATGGAAGTATTTTTTTCATTCTGCAAGATTTGGGTTTAACAACTGGTCTTCCCCCGGAATAGGAAGAAAATAATCCTCTTTGGTAACAGGCTCAACAGGGAATCCTCCTTCCAGAGGATTCCGAGTATGTTCCAGTTCTTCCACCCTTTCGAGCCGTACCAGGTCAAACCAGCGGCCTTCGGGCTCACCGGCCAGTTCCCAGGCACGTTCCTGTACCACCGAATCGGCAAAGGCTTCTGCCGATAAACCGGTAGGGATATCGTACGGTGAAGGCGTATGGATATCGGCATGATAGGCCCTGCGCCGTATTTGGTTGACCGCTTCGTACGCTTCGGCGTTGAGCTGCCCGGAACGGGCTATGGCCTCGGCATAGGTAAGGAGCAATTGTGCATAGCGGTACAGGTATACTTTTGTATTGCCGTAAAATCGTTTTTTGATAGGGGTATTCATGCAAAATTCTGGAGACAGTATATTTACCGAGCTGGTATAATAGAACTTCCGGTATCCTGGTCTGCAGCAGGGCCTTGCTTCTACCTTCACATTACCTGTATCAAGTTGAGGGTAATAAAGAACTGTGTATCCGGGAACATATACCGTTGTAAAAAAAGTAGTCTCCTTGCGGTAACTTTCCGGGTACGAATTATAAAAATTAATTTCTACCGGGTAAAAATCAATCCTAATCATGGAGGAGTCCGTCTCTATCTCAAATTCTCCTAACATTTCATTATTATTCCCCCAGTAAAAAGTATTTATTTCCTGACTAACCCCATAACTTCTGTTTGTTGTACTATCCGGTTTTGAAAAATAGAACGCGAGTATAGTTTCAGGGTTGTACCGGTTTTCTTCCTTCCATACGTCAGCAAAATCTTCTTCCAGGCCAAACCCGAAGTAATTGGCACTATCGATTACTTCACCGGCTGTTTGGGCCGCCAGGGCATATTTCGAATCGTTCTTTGCCGGGTAGCCTGCCCAGCTTAGATAGACTTCAGCCAGGAATGCTTTAGCCGTACCCCTGTGCATAGTAAAATATGGGATACGAACTTCGTTGTAGTCTCGGGGAAGTAACTGCATGGCCGTCTTTAGGTCGTTTTCAATAAATTCATATACCTCTTCGTAGCCGGCCAGGGGAGTGGAATAGTCTATCTCAATATCTTTTACCAATGGAATCCTGCCGAAAGTACGCGCCAGCCGGAAATAACAATAGGCACGAAGAAAATAAGCCTCCCCCAGAAGCTGTCTTTCCTGTTTTTCCTGTTCTTCGGGAGGATTATACTGAACAATAATATTATTGATGGAAATAATTATATCATAATAATACTGCCAATAGCCTGGAACAGATAAATTAAATTCCATATCGTAAGATATGCAATCTTCGTGACCATAATAATAGTATTCATAAGTAGTAGAATATCTCTCAACCAGATCATCACCTTTAACATTTACCAGGAAAAATCCTCCTCCATAACCCTTACTCCCGGTAAAAAAATTGCTTATCTGTGCATATACCCCGTTAACAGCCGATTCCAGTTCCTCAACCGATGAAATTTCTCCAATGGATATTTCTTCCTCATGAAAAAGATTGTCACAACTCAATACTAAAAAACAAAGCAGGTATGGAAGTATTTTTTTCATACGCTTAAAATGATAGGTTTAGTGTCAGGTAAATGGCTTTGGGAGCCGGGTATGCGCCCCGGTCAACCGCATTATCCGAAAAGTTGTTGTCGGTATAAATGGTGGCTTCCGGATCGTAACCGGAATACTTGGTAAAGGTTACCAGGTTCTCAGCACTCAGGCTCATCATCAGCTTTACTCTGTTAAATAGTGGCTGGTTAAGGTTGTAAGTTAGTGTAAGAGATTTTAACCGGATAAAGCTGGCATCTTCCACAAACTGGTCCGATTCATAGAAGTATCTTCTTCTTATTGATTGAAGCGTATCGGCAATGTATGCATTAATCTCCCGGTTCACTCCGGTCATAAAAGTAGCGGCACGGGTACCGTTGTATTTCTCGA
>CAYUAV010000483.1:0-3652 GCA_964442665.1 uncultured Bacteroidales bacterium | reverse complement strand
GCAGATCCCCTTTTCTTTTTATTCCTTGGGATATGGATGCCACCTGGGGCAGAGGATGGGATAGTTCATATACTTCACCGAAACATATTTTATCCAATTATTTATATGATCGTTTGCTTGAACAAAATCCTCAGAATTATAACGAGGATATTTTTAACCGATGGGAATATTTGCGATCGGAAATTTTGAATGAGAATGTAATGCAATCAAGGATCGAAGCATATAAAGCCCTTTATATCGAATCGGGTGCTTTTGACCGCGAAAAAAGAATATGGACGGAATGGCATCTTAACCTGAAAGATGAGGTTGAATATATTGAAAGCTGGACACACTCACGGTTGCAGTTTCTTGATGATTTCTTTAACGAACTTAACTGACTCAAACAAAAAGAGCAGATGTTATTTTGTTTTTTCAAAAAATATCAATTTGCCAATAAGGTTTTTGCAATCATTATTGTTATCGTATTAATATCGGGTTGTTATGAGGAAGTTGAAATTCATTCGTTTAAGGCCGATCCGTATCTTAAATTTGATAATGTCTATGCAGGGATCGATATGGATAGAGACTGGATATTGTTACCCGTCAAAGATAAATTTTCTAAAGAGCTATCATGGATTATCGAGACGAATGTTGAAGATCTCTTTATTGATGGAAAAGTATATTCCGATGGCGATATTCTCAATATACAGGTTCTAAGTATAAATGACAGTTTGGGTGTCGCATTTCAAACCGAAGGAGGAGCATATTTTAATGGCTGTCTTTATTTTACGACTCTGCCGGTCATACAACTTTTTTGTAAAATAAATATACCCGACGAACCTAAGGTATTATGTGATTTTATATTGACTGACAATTCTGGCGACAGGGTGTATTCACTCGTCAGTAAGGCAGGAATAGAGATTCGGGGAAGATCGGCCATGACACGTGAAAAAAAATCCTTCGGTATTGAATTATGGAATAATAATTCGGGAACTAATAAAAGGAAAGAAAGCCTGATAGGTATGCGAAACGATGACGATTGGATCCTCGATGCGATGTATATCGACAAAGCCCGGATGCGAAACAAAGTATCGATGGATATCTGGGGTGACATTTGTAAAGACAGGGAATGGGGACAACTCCACCAAAAGTTTTACACCGAATCGCGTTTTGTTGAATTGTTCCTGAATCTTGAATATATGGGGGTATATTGCCTGTCGGAACGTTTCGATCGAAAACAACTTGATCTGAAACGGTACAACGGTTCACCTCAGGGATTGTTATATAAATCGGAATCATGGTCCAATACGATTAAATTTATCAGTCTGGCCGATACATCTGTTTCCGAATACTGGGACGGATGGGAACAAAAGTATCCTAAACCGTCGGAATTTATTTACTGGCGACCTCTATATAATTTTACCGATTTTGTTATCTATGCCACCGATCCTGTTTTTAAAGAAAATATTGGTGAATACCTTAATATCGATAACCTGATCGATTACTTTTTATTTATCAATGTGTGTACGGCTTTTGATAACATGGGAATGAACATGGTCTATTCCCGGTATGACAGGAACTCTCGGTTTATTATCACACCATGGGATCTGGATGCATCGTGGGGTCGAAACTGGGATTCGACTTTATTGTGTGCGGAACACTGGCTTAGCAACAGGTTCTACAACCGGTTGTTTGATTTGAATGCTGAAGCATCATTAGAATTGTTACAATCCAGATGGAGTGAACTCAGGAGCACCGTTCTTGATCATACGCAGATAATGGAACCATTCTGCCGTTGCAGCGATATTTTAAAGGAATCCGGAGCCTGTAAACGTGAAAAATTATGCTGGCCCGAAATGAAACTTGATATGGAAAGCGAATTGGACTATATCCGATACTGGTCGGAATCAAGATTGTTATTCATGGACAATAAAATTCGGGACGCCGGTAGTATGGATTGGGATAAGTAAAACAGAGACAAAAGCTTAATGTACATTAAGAATCCTGACGAAGTGAAAGTTTCGACCTATAAAAAACACATCCTGGTAATCAATAACCAAACCGGGGGATGCATGAGAATAAGATATTAAAAATGTATGCAGGATGATTTTGTATATGTTTTTTACTATTTGTAACTAGGGAATTATTTTTCGTATAATGACCCCTATATTTTTGTGCTCTTTGTGTAGCTTTTTCTTTACTTTCGCTGTGTGAAATTTACTTGTGTGTTATCCCGAATGCTGATTATAACGATCCATTTAGCTTTGGATTTACAGCTTCGAACTCTTTACTAATGTTGAACCTATTCTTTAAGTTCCAATGAATTAACTCCCCGGCAAATATTTCCTGTCGATATTCATATAGTATTCCAACGTTTTGTCAGGTTGCTCGTACTCGGGGGGTATAGGCATATGTGAAAACGTCTGGAAATATAAGAGACAGGCATTGCGCCACTCGATGGCGTCAGGCACCTGTATTTTAAGCAGCGCCTGCACATGAAGGAACCGTTCTTCATCGATTTTACCTTCCAGACTATTCCACATTTGCTGCATTTCTTTTACCTCATCGGTTCCCTGATAGTATTTATAGCACAGTTCTTCCCAAAGAGTGCGACCCGACTTCATTTTATAATCCCAGGGGACATGATGAAACCAGAGCAGGAATTTTTCCGGACATGTATTGATATTATTGAATATTTCATTGAGCGGAGGAAAATACTGGTCTACCGCATCACTACCGGTCCTGGTCCTGTCAAATCCCAGTCCCTCTGAGTCGGCCCGGTTATAGTATGCTGATGTCCAGTCGGCGCGGGGTTTGTCTTTGATCCAGGGCCCGGGCCCGTAATGATGGTGCCATGCCATTTGGTGATGCAGGCCCAGAGGAGTACGGTAATTTACCCCGGCTTCGCGTGATACCATCATAATTTGCTTCATAGGTTCTATAACATCCATATTGTTAGAATAGGTCATGCGTATCCATTCATCGGCAATACTTTCCGAAGTGCGAGTCGGATCCCACGCCATTCTTCCCAGGGTAAACCAGTTCGACTGGGCAATCGGGTGTCCGCACCAGTTGCGGTCGTCGCCGATATTTGATACCCCTGCCATCCCTGTCAATTTATTATTATACAATTCACCATCGACCACTTTCCAGACATAGGACCCTTCTCCTTTAGCATAAGTATCGCTTTTCAGACATTCTTCATATAAAGGTGCCAGATAGGTGAGGTGTATACCCTGGCCCAGGTATTCCTGTGTGACCTGGAATTCCATCATGGTGGGTGTTTGGGTCATTGCTCCGAATAAAGGATGGAAGGGTTCTCGGGGCTGAAAATCAATAGGGCCGTTTTTTACCTGGATCAGGACATTATCCTCGAATTGGCCGTCGAGGGGTTTGAATTCATTGTATGCCTGTTTTGCCCTGTCTTCAGGTTCTTCATTGGAATATACAAAGGCACGCCACATAACAATTCCTCCATGAGGCTTTAGTGCCCGTGCCAAAAGATTTGCACCCTCGGCATGAGACCGGCCGTAATTTTGCGGTCCGGGTTGCCCTTCGGAGTTAGCCTTTACCAGGAAACCGCCAAAATCAGGGATATAGGAATAAATTTCATCAGCTTTTTGGTTCCACCAGTTTATTACCTCCTCATTCAGAGGATCGGCAGTTTCCAGCT
>CAYUAV010000482.1:0-3653 GCA_964442665.1 uncultured Bacteroidales bacterium | reverse complement strand
ATCACCCGACTCGGGCATTTCGATATCTCCCTCGAAGCTTAATATTAACTCATTAAGCGACACATGATTTTCATTGAGCTTATAAATTGATTCTTTCAGGTTAGCGTCAACATCGAAATGCATTCCCAATCGAACGTTCTTCAGGTACGATATGCCATCCATCACAAAATTCAGCTTTTCGCTTTCCGAATTAATTTTAATAACGGAAAAATCCTGTGAAAGATCGCCGGAAAGCTGGAAATTAAATTTATCAAGCGAAGCACTCATGTTTGAACTGAGATCGGTATAGCGGATACGGGCATTGTCAATTTTGAAAACCTTAAGTGCGATTTTTGTATTGAACTCAGTAGGTGTTGTATCGGCCGGCTCCACCTGTGTGGTGTCAGCTTCCGGTGCAATGTCCCAGTTAGCTTTTCCATCCTTCAATACAATAGCATTAACGTACGGCCGATCGATTACAATTCGCTTTATGTCGATTGTTTCCATTTTGATGACACTAATAACATCGACAGCCAGATCGAATGATTTTACAGCAATCAGTGTATCACCGTCAAAATCGTCAATACCTATAACCATCAGATTTTTAAGTCGGACAGATAGATTCGGGAAATTCCTGATGAGCGATAAGTTAACATCTGAAACAGATGCTTTTGCATTAATATTCTTCTCAAGTTGCTCATTGACAGCACTAATTATTTTTCCTTTGAAAAGAAAGGGGGCAGTAATTAGTATTATGAGCAGGATTAGAACAACGAGGGCAAATACTTTAAAGAACTTTTTCATAGTTATCCGGTTAAGTTGTTTATTTAAAATTATGAATAATGTTGAATTTTTTATTATAGTCAGGGAAATAAATACGTTGGTAAAAAAACAAGCTTAAAGTATGTATGAAATAGAACTTTTATTTCATAAAATCGTAAAGTAAGCAGGTAATAAATTCAATATAAGTTATGCCATGCTGTATGTCAAATATGCCACTTCATTAGAGGATTCCAAAGTATTCTTTGAAGCGCAACCTTTTTCAGATGCTTTATTTTCCGATGCTCCCGACGCAATTTTCATTCTCAATGGTAAGGATTACTCCATTCTGGATTGCAATACCAAAGCTCTTGATTTCTTCGAAGCAGAAACCAAATCAAGTCTTATAAATCTTTCTTCGTTCCGGCTATATGAAAGTGAACCGATTGAATTTTCACGTAACCTGTTGGAGTCTAATATAAAAAACGGGGGAGAGCATACGCAGGAACTGGGTTTCAGGACTCTCAAGCAGAATGTATTTTGGGGTAAACTGATAAAACGATCGGTTAAAATTGAAGATACTGAATATATTATACTTCGTATCAGTAAAGCAGTAGATTATCTGCGTTCTGAGGAAGCCTTATCGAACCTCTTGCGGGGAACAGCGAAAGTTACCGGAATCAAATTCTTTAAAGAGTTAACAAAACTGCTTTGCCGCACTTTTAATGTTAAGCATGCTTTTATCGGGAAATTTATCGATAACAGCAAGTATCTGAAAATTGTGGAATCATACGGGCCATTTCAGGGACTTAATCCCGATAAAAACCCGGTAAGAAGGTGTATTACCGAGAATGTTCAGAAAGGTTACACCACATTTTATCCTGCTGGATCGAGAGATCTGTTCCCCGGCGACAATTTCGTTGCAAAAAATAGTATAGAAGGATTTATGGGAACACCTGTTTTTGGTAATTCCGGTGAGGTAGTTGGCATCATTGCTTTCATGAATGACACGCCTATCCAGGAAATCCCAAATTCACGATATATCTTATCGATATTTGCATCCCGGACAGCTGCAGAATTTCAGCGTATCCGATCGAAAGAGATACTTAAAGAGCAAGCCAGGGAACTTGCCGACGCGAACAATGTGAAAGATAAATTACTTTCGGTAATTTCCCACGATTTGCTGAATCCGCTTCACTCCATTATGGGGTTTTCTGAATTACTGCGTTCAAGAGCGAATAACTATAAAAAAGAAAAAATCCTTGAACGGGTCGATCTGATCGATAATTCGATAAAAAACATCTATTTTAAACTTGAAAATCTTTCCGATTGGTCAAGTATATCGAGGGAAAAGCTGCGAATAACTCCGGAATATATTTATCCAAAGGATGTCGTGCAACAGAGTCTTTCACTTTTTCAATTTATAATTGAGATTAAGGAGTTGAATATTAAGGTAAATATGACCGAGTGTCCAATGATATATTCCGATGGCCATATGCTAAGAAGCATTTTACGTAATTTACTCTCAAATGCTGTAAAGTATACTCCAAAAGGCGGGAAAATAGATTTTTCATATAAAGAACGTTCCGGGAAAATAGAACTAATGATCAGCGATAATGGCATCGGAATGTTAAAAGAAGATATTGACAGAATTACACGAACCAACACTAATTTATCAGATATGCAAATCGAACACGATCAGCCGGCAGGTCTCGGCTTTGTTCTTGTTAATGAATTTGTCAAACAACTGGGAGGTACATTAACTATTAATTCCGAACCTGAAAAAGGCACAGTAGTTATTGTCCGTTTACCACAGTCGCTTTAAAACTATCAGGGACAGCATTCTGTCGTAACGATTAGCCTATTATTTCCTTTGAAGATCAGAGAAAATGATTTAACTTAATTAAGTTAAGTCATGAGTATGTTTCTTTCCGGAGTCATTGAAAAGCGGGCAGGTCGGTTTACAGTACAGACATTCTTGATCTTCTTCGTTGTATTTGTTGCTATAAAAGCCGGATTATGGCTTGTAGTGCCACCTTATTATACTTCACCTATCTGGTTTGGCTCAGGTATTGCTGTAGGCCTGGCTTTACTTTTTGGTATGCGCTATTTATGGGCAATTATCGTGGCATTTTTTCTCAGTTTTTATACACACAGTTATTATTCTGTTGAATTATTTGTTTCTCCGCTCCTTATTGCCTCGGCAATGAGTTTTGCAGGTCTGATCATTGTTATTACCAAATTCTATCTGATTAAGTATTTTATTAAAGAAGATCAGTTTCTGAGGGAACCTTTAGCTATTCTCAAATTCCTTCTCATAATGATCCTGTTTGCCGTATTTACTTATCTTGTTCTTACCTGGTTAATGGAAATAACACATTTTATTCCCAGACATATCAGCAAAAACCTGATTGTCGCCTGGACAGGATCGGAGCTCATTGGTTCACTAATATTTATTCCCCTAGTCCTTTGCTTTTCCAGGGAATATTCGCAAGTATACAGAGCGGGAGGCTATCTTGAATACATAGTTATTACATGCATTATCCTGTCGATCACTTTTATTGTATTTCTTCTCCAGGGTATGTATTCTGAGAAATTATCGTACATCATAGTACCCTTCATTTTTTGGATCGCCTTTCGTTACAGTATTCGCGACACTGCAATCAGTCTGGTAGTAATAGCTGTAATATCGACCTATATTACAATTCAGGGACTGACAAAAACAGTTGGCAGCAACTTTTTTCATTCTATATTCCTGTTTCAATTATACCTCTTCGTATTCGCCCCTATATTTTTACTTATTAACGCCTATACAAGAGATTTAAGGAAAGCGGGCTCGCTCTCTGTACAGAACCAAAATATCCGTAAAAAATTTCCAGCCAATTTATTTGTACAGGGTAGACTAAGCTTTTTAT
>CAYUAV010000481.1:0-3656 GCA_964442665.1 uncultured Bacteroidales bacterium | reverse complement strand
CTTCAGGATTTTCAATAATAAAATCGATGGCGATAATAGGGGTGTTTTTTACAACGTTTTTGAATTCTTCATGCGAGAGTGTATTCATTTGTTATTGATGAAATGTATATAATATGCAACCTGAAATACGGATAAACACATAAAAATAAAGCAAAAAAATACAAACGTCAGAAGTAAACCAAAGGTTTTCTATGAACAAAGAAGATTTAGGGTTAAAATACTTGAAAACCTCCCAGCCCTCCTTAAAAAGTCTGCCTGCCTTTCGCAGTTCGGCAGAGAGGGCTAACTCACGCAGTACTCTGTTTTGGTCCCTTTTTAAGAACCTGTTCAAGCGGAGGTCATTCCGGACTCGATCCGGAATCGGCTTAAATAAAACGGAGGGTAGTAAACTATATAATCCGCTTGCCATTAACATCAGTTTTTTCATATTTAAAAAATATTGATATTATTTCCCTCCCAACCCTTCTTAAGAAGTTTTTATTTATTAACCTCCCTACCCTCCTTAAAAAGGAGGGAAAACTTATTATATCCCAGTTATAACCCCGTCTTAAGGGGTTTGGGATTAGTTAGTAAAAAGGATTGGGATTAAAAACTTCAATTACACGGACGGTATATCAAGTTGTTTGCATATTTTTTTGCATAACAAATCAGATAGTTCCTGATGTCTTCCTACGGAAGATTGCTTTTTATTAGCCGGATTCATATAAATACTATGATTACCGCCTTCGCGAACCAGTTTGCAACCATTCTCATGCAGATGCCTGATAAATCTGGTCCGCTTCATTAAACAAGAGAGAGTTTTCGCCTAATGTATTTTTTCCCGCTGTAATTTTTCACTGTTTCTTCCTTTTGTGCCTCAAAAAAAAGTAATAAGGCATCTTCAAGATTCTCCATCAATTCATCAATGGTTTTCCCCTGTGAAAGTACTTCGGGCATTTCTTCCAACTGGCCAACATACCAGCCGTCTTCACTTTTTTCTATAAGTGCTGTAAAATATTTCTGTTTCATCCGGGCTTAATTTACTTAAGTAAAGATATAAAAAATGTACCGGAACATTTTTTACCGGTTTGCCCTCTTTAAAAAGTTTTTTATTTCAACCTCCCAGCTACCGCACGATTGTATCGTGTGGTACTCTATTTTGCCACTATCACTCCTTCTAAAATTCCTTTATTCCCACTATAGTCTCTGGCAATGCTATAAACATAATCTTCAGGATAAAACACCAAACCTTCTTCCACCGGATTATTATGAATGCCCGCCTGCCTGAACTGTAAACGAAAGGCAGGGACGGGCAGGTAGTTTATATTTTCATCAATTACCTTATTGCTCCATAATTGACTTCGTCGAGCTCACTTTGTTCGGTTCTATAGGTTTATTATCGTGCCTCCGGAATTGATACTTATTTACTTTCTTTTTATGGTAGTTCGGAAACTACCTTTTAGCCACGACGGAATTGTAAATTCCGCCGAGCAGTTACTGCATTTTCCGCTCAGCGGGGAGGAGGATTAACTTTTGCAACACATAAGTTAAGCCCCATGCTAAGCCTGCCCGGCCTGAACAGTATATTCGGATGGATTATATACAAAACAAAAATCCCATAATGAAAGGATTGGCAAGCCTCCTCTTGAGAGAGCCTGTCACGCCAATCAGGCGGGAAGGTTTGTAGGTGTGTATTAGTGATATTATCAAAAACCAACTTCCCGCATTTAAAATTCCTGCTTTGCACTACTCATTAAAAACATCCGCATCTTTTAATAAAAACATGAGTTTCTTTTATACAAAACATCCGCTTTATTTTGACAGCATACGCGCATCTTTTTGCTAAATATTTTGACTTAAACATGCAGATTACAAACATGTCTGTCGATTGACAGATCAGGCTGAACAGACGTGTAAACCTGTATCATATAAGGCTTGGTAAACATATAAATACGGATTTTTATGTAAAGTAAAGCTTAACTTATTTCACTAAATTTATGTTAATAAAGCTTTTTAGTCAATTAATAAAAATATCGAAAATTGTAAATACCTTTCAGCTTCCGGCAGTTACCGGCAAGGTATGCATTAATTAGTTTATAATGCAAAATATTATTCGGAATGAACAGAACCTATCTCAAGAAATTCAGTATAACGATTTTATAACACTAAATATGAATTGAATTATGAAAAAGATTTACTTAAGTGCCACCGTTATTTTAGGACTGCTGTTGATTTGCAATATATCGAGGGCAGTGCCTGCATATCCGAAACCCATTGTCTATACGCAACCCGATAATACTACCCTGAATATCACACTACAGGGGGACGAGAAAGTTCACTGGGCGGTTTCAGAAGACGGTTATACGCTGCTTCGCAATAGTAAAGGATTTTTTGAATACGCCATCCCGGATGAAAAAGGCGATCTCATAACTTCAGGTATACGGACCAGTGACATTGCAAAGCGTACTGATGAAGAAAAATTGTTACTTCAGCATACGAATAAGGGTTTATACTATAGTTCTCAGCAGGTTTCCCTGTTGAAAAGCCTGTGGCACATTGAGAAATCGGAACGGGAAAAAGCGTTTCCTACTACAGGCAGCCGCAGTTTAATATGTATCCTGATCGGTTATACCGACCTTCCTTTTACCAAAACACAGACCGATTTCCAGAACCTCTTCAACCAGGTGGGTTATACCACCGACGGAGCCACCGGAAGTGTTAAGGATTATTACGATGAAGTATCTTACGGACAGTTCGATCTGACAGTAGATGTTGCCGGGCCTTATACCTCCAGCCATAACATGGCATACTACGGCGGGAATGATATAAACGATAACGATCTTCGCCCCAGAGAACTGGTGACGGAGGCTGTGAACCTGGCTGACCCCGACGTGAATTATGCCAACTATGATAACGATAACGACGGATATGTCGACGGAGTATATGTCATTTTTGCAGGATATGGTGAAGAAGCCGGTGCATCACCCAATGCGATATGGTCGCATGCATGGGCAATAACCCCGGTAACCCTCGATGGAAAAATTATTTACCGCTATTCCTGTTCTCCTGAACTTAGAAATGCTTCAGGCAGCGGTTTGACACGAATAGGAGTTATCTGCCATGAATTCGGACATGTATTAGGGGCTCCCGATTACTACGATACCGACTATTCAGGCTCAGGAGATAATTTCAGTGGTACAGGCTACTGGGATATTATGGCTTCCGGGTCATGGAATAATAACGGTGCCACACCCGCACATCATAATGCCTTTACAAAGGTATATGTGTATAACTGGGCCACCGCCACTGTTTTAAGCACGCCGGCTTCGCTGACACTTTTTAATTCGGAAGATTCGACGAACAGTTTTTACCGGTATAATACCACCACGGCAAATGAATACTTCCTGATGGAGACCCGTGTTCAAAAAGATTTTGATGCCAGTATTCCGGGTGAAGGGTTAATCATCTATCATGTTCACAGCAATATTGCCTCAGCGATGGCTTCTAACACCATCAATGTAGGTCATCCGCAAATGATGTACCCGGTATGCGCCAATGCAACTACTGATCCGAATTCAGATGGAGCCTCTTCCTACGGTAATATTAATTCAGCCGGCTGCCCCTTCCCCGGTACCAGCAATAAAACCGAATTTACCGATGCCACTACACCCAGCGCC
>CAYUAV010000480.1:0-3657 GCA_964442665.1 uncultured Bacteroidales bacterium | reverse complement strand
GTTTCCTATCAATACAAACTCGACGGATATGATCTGAACTGGTCGGAGGTAACTACTTCACGCGTGGCAATATATCCGCGTATCGAAGATGGGGAATATACCTTTCTCTTAAAAGCAATCAACCCTGATGGTAGTATTACTAAGATTCCGGCTAGTATTTCCATTAAAGTAAAATTACCTGTATGGAAAACCTGGTGGTTTATATCACTTCTTACAATAATTATCCTGCTCCTGATCATTGTAATTATTAAAGTGAGGGAAAGAAAGCAGAAACAAATACAGGAATATCTTGAAGAACGACTCGATGAGCGTACACGTGAAGTAGTTGAACAGAAAGAAGAAATTGAGATCAAAAACCGTGATATCACCGATAGCATAAACTATGCCCAGAGAATTCAAACCAGTATTCTACCTCCTATAAAACGGTTACAGCAACATTTTTCCGGTTCGTTTATTTTCTATCAGCCCCGTGATATTGTAAGCGGTGATTTTTACTGGTTCGACAAAATCAAGGAAAATAAGTTTGTGATTGTATGTGCCGATAGTACGGGGCATGGAGTACCGGGAGCATTCATGTCGATGATCGGGACCACACTAATAAAGGATGTTTGCATGCGTACCGATATCAATACTCCTTCCGAGATACTTTTCAGCCTCGATAGAGAGTTACGCAGTACTCTGAATCAGAATGTAGAAGCTGAACAATCGAATGATGGTATGGATATCATTGTATGCGAAATTGATACACGAACCAACTATATGAGATACGCTTCTGCTATGCGCCCCATGATTGTATACCGGGGAGGTGATCAGATATACATTAAAGGAAGCAGAAATTCGGTTGGGGGTCAATACGACAACAAAGAAGAAAAGCAATTTAAAGATGAAGGGGTACAGCTGGATAAAGGCGATTTGATTTATATGTTCTCCGATGGATATCCAGACCAGTTTGGAGGATCGGTAGGGAAAAAATTTAAAATGGTACGATTAAAAAATCTCCTTCGCGATATTCATCAGAAACCTATGGAAGAACAATATGAGTACGTTAAAAGTACATTCAATTTGTGGAAAGAAGATTTTGACCAGGTTGACGATGTACTTTTCATGGGAATAAAAATCTGACGATACCTTTACTGGTAAGCGCCCATTTTAAGCATATTGATCTCTTTTTGTGTAAGAAACCTCCATTTCCCCCGCATTAAGCCTTTTTTCGTAAGGCCGGCAAAATATACTCGGTCAAGTTTTCTGACCCGATATCCCAGATGTTCGAAAATCCGACGTACAATACGGTTACGTCCTGAATGAATTTCAAGTCCGACCTTTTTTCTGTCGTTAGGCTCAGGATAACTCAAATCGTCTGCCTGTATAAATCCGTCTTCAAGCTCAAAACCTTTAAGTATTTTTTCAAAATCTCTCTGGGTTAGTGATTTATCGAGAGTTATATAATAGATCTTTTTTTTCTTATAGGATGGATGCGTGAGCGTTTTGGCCAGGTCTCCGTCGTTGGTAAATAAAAGTACACCCGTGGTATTCCTGTCAAGCCGGCCTACAGGATAAATTCTCTCGGTACAGGTATCCCTGACAAGGCTCATAACATTTCGTGATGCATGGGGATCTTTAACGGTTGTAACATAATCTTTGGGCTTATTCAGGAGTACGTATACCGGTTTTTCCGATTTAATGCGTTCTCCGTTATAGCGTATATCATCAGTCTTGCTGACTTTTACACCAAGTTCCGTTATAACCTTTCCATTTACGGAAATCAGGCCCGCCTGAATTAATTCGTCGGCTTGCCTGCGCGAACAAATACCTGAAATTGAAATGAACCTGTTAAGCCTGATTTTATCATTTTCGGGAACGGATGTTACTTTTTTCCCTTTAAAAGCTTTTTTCATTTCCGGTTTTTCTGATATACGTTTATCAGAGGCTGGTCTGCGGTGCAATCGTTCCTTCATAATCAACTCAACAATAATTTATTTACAGTGAAACTGAAAGCCTGGATAAATCCATTATTTTTGTTTTCAAAAGTAATTTAATTTACACTCTGACAACTATATAAAATGACTCTTATTAAATCTATTTCGGGAATACGAGGTACAATCGGTGGAAAAACCTTTGAGAATCTCACTCCGGTCGATATAGTAAAATTCACAGCAGCCTATGCAACTTGGGTGAAGGAGGAGAATAACCTAAAAAATTATTCTATTGTATTGGGTCGCGATGCAAGGGTTTCAGGTATAATGGTCCGGAATCTTGTTACAGGTACTCTAATGGGTTCGGGAATTCATGTTATTGATCTGGGATTGGCTGCCACGCCTACTACCGAGATTGCCGTTACACATTTACATGCACAGGGAGGGATTATACTCACTGCCAGCCACAATCCGGCTCAGTGGAATGCACTCAAGTTGTTAAACAATAAAGGTGAGTTTATTTCTGCATCTGAAGGATCAAGAATTCTTGATATTGCAGCAAATGAATCATTTGATTTTAGTTCATATGAAAAGTTGGGGACATATTCGGAAAATCGCGATATGAACCGTATCCATATTAATGAAATACTGAAACTAAAAAACATCGATGTCTCTGCTATAAAGAAGGCAGGTTTTACTGTTGCCATTGATTGTGTTAATTCTGTCGGTGGTACTATTATTCCCGATTTATTACAAAGTCTTGGAGTTAAAAAATTGATCAGGCTTTACTGCGAACCTAACGGACTGTTTCCGCATAATCCGGAACCATTGCCCGAAAACCTGACTGAAATATCAGAACTTATTAAAAGAGAAAAGGCCGATGTTGGTTTTGTCGTCGATCCTGATGTCGACCGATTAGCTATTCTGAGTGAAGACGGTTCCATGTTTGGCGAAGAATATACACTCGTTGCCGTAGCCGATTACATTCTTAAACAGGAAGGGGGAGGTAATACGGTTTCGAACCTTTCATCAACTTTGGCATTAAAAGACATTACAGAGGCACAAGGAGGCAAATATGAAGCTGCTGCCGTTGGTGAAGTAAATGTTGTCGATCTGATGAAGAAAATCCATGCCGTGATCGGGGGCGAAGGTAACGGAGGTGTGATCTATCCCGCATTTCATTACGGACGTGATGCATTGGTCGGGATTGCTCTGTTCCTTTCACATTTGGCACAATCAGGTCAAAAATGTTCCGGTCTCAGGGCTACATATCCTGATTATGTGATCAGTAAAAACAAGATTCAGTTAACCCCTGAAACCGATGTTGACAAAGTGCTTGAGTCGATCAAAAACATATATTCCGGCAATAAAATAATCGATATCGATGGCGTAAAAATTATATTTGAAAAGGAGTGGGTACATTTACGTAAATCAAATACAGAACCTATTATAAGGATTTATGCGGAGAGTTCCGATAAATTGCAGGCCGATAATCTTGCACAAAAAATAATGAATGAAATTATAAGAATTAGTTTTTGAGAGAACATCTTCTTTATTCACATCCTGATCCAAAGGATGGATGAAGTCCTTAATGTATTCTTCTTAAATTTTTTCTTGGGAAAAAATACTTATATTTGCGCCACTGCAAAAAAAGGCAGCTATTCTCAGTAAAATCTTAAAAAAATAAACAGAAATGCGTAACAAAGGAGCTATTCTTACACTGGTAATTGCTCTAACACTTGTC
>CAYUAV010000479.1:0-3660 GCA_964442665.1 uncultured Bacteroidales bacterium | reverse complement strand
ATCCGGTTCTTCTTTTACCTGATCACGCAGAAAATACAGAAATGAAGTTTTTAAACCACTGAAACTAAAATCCAAATCCTGAATCTGTGGCTTACTGAAACTGAACGCAAACGGATTGCCTTCTTTTGCATAGTTATCGATAAGCGGACCGCCGGGATAAGGTAATCCCATCACTTTTGCACATTTATCAAAAGCTTCACCGGCCGCGTCGTCGATCGTTTGTCCTATAATTTCCGATGTGAGGTAATTGTGAACAATATGTATCTGGGTATGACCTCCCGAAACAAGCAAGCACAAAAAAGGAAAAGTCGGAACAGGTTTATTTTCTCCGGTCTCCTGAAGAAATACCGATAATATATGAGCATGTAAATGGTTGACATCGATAAGGGGAATTCCACGGGATAGTGCAAAGCCTTTGGCAAAAGAAGAACCCACAAGCAGTGCTCCCATAAGACCCGGGCCTCTTGTAAAAGCAACAGCGTTTATATCCTGCTTTTTTATTCCCGCAAAACGAATGGCGCCTTCAACGACTGGTACAATATTTTGCTGATGTGCCCGCGATGCCAGCTCGGGTACAACACCCCCGTATTCACGGTGAATATCCTGATTCGCAATTTTGTTTGCAGAAATATATCCATTATGTATTATTGCAGCAGACGTATCGTCGCATGACGATTCAATACCCAGAATAATAATATCCATGTAACTTAAGTTATTGAGATATAATGTATTTTTGCACTGTTTGATTACTGATGAGCAAAATTATTAAAAAAATAGCGAAGCTTTTTACCTATCTGCTGCTGATCATATTCCTGCTGCCAATCCTTCTTATAGGTGTTATTCAACTTCCAGTTGTTCAAAATTTTGCTGTTTCGAAAACATTGCATTTGATTGCTGAAAAGATTGGAACCGATTTGCATTTTACTTCTGTCAGAATAACAACATTCAACCGTATACGCTTCAATGATTTATACATAGCCGATCAAAATGGAGACACCCTCCTTTATGCAGAAAAAGCGAGGGCTGTTATGCCGGCTGTCTTTAGTTTTATATTCAATAAAGAGCCTGTTTCAAGACCCTTGAAGAAACTTCAGTTTGAAGATGCTGTAATTAATTTCGCTATCGATTCCAGTCAGAATATAAATTTTAAATTCATCCTAGATTATATTCAGAAAGGCAACAAAAAAGAAAAAAAGGGCGGAATTACGAAAATTAACAGGATTTCCCTTTCGGATAGCCGTTTCACACTCAGTTTGTATAACAGTCCTGTTGATACGGTTGGTATCGATTTTGGCAAACTACGTTTATATAATCTTAATTGTAATGTAACCGACCTTGTGATAAGTGGCGATACAATTGCACTTCATATCGATCCGCTGGCATTCACAGAAGCCAGTGGATTTAATTTGCAGGAGTTTACAGGCAATATGGAACTATCAGGTACACAAATGCATTTTACTGATTTGAAAATTAAGACTCCAAATTCGAATATTGACGCCAACAGAATTTATATGGATTTCAGCGATTTCGGAGATTTCGGCACGGAAACCCTGTTTGAGAAAGTCATATTTAGTATAAGTCTTAATGAAAGCAGTATCAACTTCTTCGATATAGGTTTTTTTGCTGATATATTTAATAACTATTCTCAGATAGTTGATCTTTCGGGAGAGTTCACCGGTGCTCTCTCCAGTCTGAAAGGAAAACAGCTTATCCTCGGATGGGGAACTCATTCCCGGCTGACAGGCGATTTCGATATAAACGGATTACCCGATATACAGGAAACATTCCTCTATTTCAAGATGAACAGGCTTACCACAACAACAAGTGATATTGCTTCATTGCACCTGTCGGGAAATAAAACCCTCGAATTACCTGATTTTTTGAATAGCCTGTCAACTATTAATTACCAGGGAAATTTCACCGGTTTCTTCGACGATTTTGTCGCGCATGGCAAACTCAGCACAAATCTGGGAATAATTTATACAGACCTGATGTTTACCCCCGATACTTCGAATACTATTTCCATATCGGGGAGAGTTACTTCTCAGGATTTTCAAATTGGTAAACTGCTCGATACGGAAATTGTCGGAGATATTACCATGGATATGGAAATAACCGGTTCATATTCCAAAACTTCACCATTCATAGCAAAATTGAATGGTGACATTACCAGGCTTACATTGAAAGAGTATCCCTATCAGAATATTCAAATAAACGGATTGCTTTCAAATAAAAAATTCGATGGTGAAATTAAGGTTGACGATCCTAATCTGATCATGGAGTTTAACGGATTGATAGATATGGTATCCGATCTGCCTAAATATAATTTCAGAGCCAATATTATCGATGCAAACCTTTTCGAGTTGCATATTTCGGATGCCGATCCGGAATATCACGCATCTTTCCTTTTTAAGGCAAATGCTACAGGACGCAATCTGGATGAAATAAACGGCGAATTTAATCTGCTTAACTCCCTTTTTTCTAAAAGTGATAAACAGATACAGATTTACGATTTAAATGCAGCCGTACGAAACGACGCAGCACTCAATGAGGTGGTTGTACGATCCGATATTCTTGATGCGAAAATATCAGGAAATTATACCATAAGCCAGCTAAAAGACAATTTCAAATTGTTGTTCAGTAAATACATACCAGCACTCTTCGAAAACCAATTAGCCGGTACCGATACTCTTGGGAATTCCCACTTCGATTTCGATATCGTTTTCAAACGAACCCAGCCATTTTTTGAATTCTTTTTTCCTGCCTATCTTGTAGGCGAATCGTCGACTCTTAAGGGAAGTTACAATCCTGAAAATGTAAATTCCATATCGCTAACCTTCATCGCCCCGGAATTAAAGGTTATGAACAATTCACTGGAAGGTTTGGTGGTTAATATTGATTCCGATGATTCCATCATATATACGTCTGTAGGCAGTCAGATTTTTAACATCAGCAGTAAATTCCAGCTGGAAAATTTTACGTTGGAATCCTCCGTATCAGAAAATGATATTGCCTTTAATACTAGATGGTTAAACTGGGACAGTACACTTAACAAAGGAGCTATTTCGGGAAATGTGTTGTTCCATGAGAAGAGACAACCTCACTTCGTAAGCTTTTTATTCAATCCTTCTATAATCACAGTAAATGACTCTATATGGAAAATAAACGATTATGCCGTGAATATAGATACTGCAGGAATTTCAATCAAAAATCTACGGATTGAACATCGGGGTCAGTACCTGGTTGCCAATGGAGCGATCTCCGACCAGCCTGGTGATACGCTTTACTTTTCATTCAATAATTTCGACCTGGCTAACCTTAATTTTTTTACCCGGCAGATGAGTCTCGAATTTGCTGGTATGCTGAACGGTTCGGGCAACCTGACCGGCGTAAAATCGAATCCTATTTTCTTCACTTCGCTCGAAATTAAAAACCTAGTATTTAACAGTGAAGAATTCGGCGATTGTACCATCCGGTCGCTATGGGATAACAGGAAAGAATCGCTTTCTATTAACGCCGAGGCCCAACGCGGATTACTTACCATGCTAAAGGTAAGCGGCGATTTTTTCCCGACAAAAAATGGTAAAATGGATTTTGATATCTCGCTGAATAAACTAAAAGCAAATATTCTGAATCCTTTTATGAAGGGTATTTTTTCTG